>WRCL01000130.1 GCA_009783975.1 Micrococcales bacterium | reverse complement strand
TTTCCGTTCGCTGGACACCACTCCTGCTGGGGCCGAGTACCCCAACGGTAACGAGACTGTCTGCGCGTTCGAAGGACGGTTCACCGAGGTTGAGCAGGTTGACGACCACGAGTACACGATGAAGGTGAAGGGGTTCATCATCACGTCCCAACCAGTGGCGTCACCAACCTCGCCGGGGCGCAGGAACCCCAGGCCCCAGATCACCGTCGACACCGGTATCAACACCATCTACTGCGAACGCGACAATCCGCCCTCAGGTTTTGTCAACACCAAAGAGTTTCGCCTCTACCTGCCGGGAAAGGCGGTCGCGGACCTGCCTGCCGACTACGTCGGCATGGCGTTCGCCGCAGGAGCACCGGCCGGTGAGATGACGTTCTACGGCCTGTACAACGCCGGCGACCAGGCGGCTTTCCGCGGCTGACCGGGGCCCGACGGCAGACGCCGGCGACGCGACCAGCGTCGGTGCCAGGCGCGCCGTGGGGTGTGACGGAACGCCAGACACGCCCTAGGCTCTGTCCGTGCACCTCAAGACGCTCACCCTGCGAGGGTTCAAGTCGTTCGCCTCGGCGACGACGCTGACCTTCGAACCAGGGATCACCTGCGTCGTGGGGCCCAACGGGTCAGGCAAGTCCAACGTCGTCGACGCCCTGGCATGGGTCATGGGCGAACAAGGCGCCAAGTCGTTGCGCGGCGGGTCCATGGAGGACGTGATCTTCGCCGGGACCGCCGGACGTGCCCCCCTGGGCCGCGCCGAGGTCGCTCTGACCATCGACAACACCGACGGGGCGCTGCCGATCGAGTACACCGAGGTGACGATCTCGCGGACGTTGTTCCGCAGCGGCGGGTCGGACTATGCGATCAACGGCCACGGCTGCCGTCTGCTGGACATCCAAGAGCTCCTCAGCGACTCAGGCCTGGGCCGCGAGATGCACGTCATCGTCGGGCAGGGGCGGCTCGACGCGATCTTGCGGGCCACCCCCGAAGAGCGCCGCGGGTTCATCGAAGAGGCCGCTGGGGTGCTCAAGCACCGCCGGCGCAAGGAAAAGGCCCTGCGCAAGCTCGACGCGATGCAGGCGAACATGGTCCGTGTCGGCGACCTCACCGCCGAGCTGCGCCGCCAGCTCGGGCCTCTGGGGCGCCAGGCGGAGATGGCGCGCAAGGCCGCCGTCGTCCAGGCCGACCTGCGCGACGCCAAGGCCCGGCTGCTCGCCGACGAGCTCGCCCAGCTCACCGCGCAGATGGCCCAGGAGATGGCTGACGAGACTGCGGTGCGCGCCCGGCGTGACGAGGTCGAAGCCGGGCTCGACCAGGCCCGCCACCTGGTCGCCGCCCTCGAGCTCGCTGCCGCCCAGGCCGCCCCGGCGGCCCGTGAGGCGTCCGAGGTGTGGTACCGGCTCTCGGCGCTGCGCGAACGGCTGCGCGGGACGGTGAGCATGGCCGCCGACCGTGCACGGCTGCTCGGTGAGGCTTCCGAGCAGCGTGTGGGCACCGACCCTGACGACCTGGCCGCCCAGGCCACGCGGGTACGTGCCGCCGAGGCCGAGATCCTCGCCGAGGTCGAGCTGGCCAAAGCCGGGCTCACCGGTGCGGTCACCGCCCGTGAAGAGCTGGAGCAGGCCGCCGCCGCTGGCGAACGTGACCTCGCCGCGTTGCTGCGTGCTGCTGCTGACCGGCGCGAAGGTGTCGCACGCCTGGCCGGGCAGGTCGCTGCGCGCAGGTCCCGGCTGGAGGCGACCGCTGGGGAGATCGGCCGGCTCCGCGAGACGCTCGACGCTGCTGAGCGTCGCGGGTGGGAGGCGACGTCCCAGTTCACCGCGATGGAAGCCCAAGCCGCAGGTGCCGAGGCCGGGGAGGTTGGCCTGGACGCCGCCCACGAAGCAGCCGTCGCTGCCCTGGACGCCGCCCAGGCCCACGTCGCCGGGCTCGTCGCGACCTTGGCGCAGGCAGAAACCGAACGTGACGCCCAGCGCACCCGCGCTGAGACGCTCGCACTGTCGCTGGACCGCAAAGACGGGGCCGGGGCGTTGCTCGCGGCAGACCAGTCGCTGGGGACCTTGGGGTCGGTCGCGGCGATGCTCGCTGTGGCGCCCGAGGACGAAGAGGCGATCGTCGCCGCCCTGGGGACCCTTGCCGACGCCGTCGTCGTGGAGTCGGTCGACGCAGCGGTCGACGCCATCCGCTACCTGCGCGAGACCGACGCCGGACGGGCAGGGATGGTCGTGGCCAACCACGCCGGCCCAGCGCCGGCCCCGCCGTTGCCGGCCACCGCCACCTGGGCCGTCGACCTTGTGCGGACCCCTGCACGCCTGACCGACGCGGTGCGGGCGCTGCTGGGCGGGGTCGTCGTCGTCGACGACCTCGCCACAGCCCGGGCGCTGCTCGCCGAGCGCCCCGAGCTCACTGTGGCAACCCGTGGCGGGGACGTCCTGGCCACGCACCGGGCCTCGGGCGGGTCGGCCTCAGCCCCGAGCGCCTTGCACCTGCAGGCTGCGCTGGACGAGGCCCGCACCGCCGCGGACGATGCCGCCGCGCGCGCTGAGAAGACGACGTTCGCCCTGGTCAGCGCACGTGAACGCGAACAGCAGGCCGCCGACGCCCATGACGAGACCCTCTCCCAGCTGCACGAGTCTGACGCTGCCCTGGCCGCTGTCGCCGAACAGCTCGGGCACCTGGGGTCGGTCAGCCGCGCCGCCGCCGCAGAAGCCGAACGGGTGCGCGCGTCGCTGGAGGCCGCGACGACCACCGAGGCCGCCGACGCGCAGGTGCTCGCCGAGCTCACCGAACGTCTCGCCGCAGCCCAGGCCGAACCGGCCCAGCACGAGCAGGCCGTCGCCCAGGCCACCGCCCAGCGCGACGCAGCGGCCGCCGAGGCGTCAGGGGGCAGGACCCGCGAGACCGAGGCGCGCCTGACCTTGCGCACCGCCGAGGAACGGGCCCGGGCCATGGCCGGACGTGCCCAGTCCCTCGAACGCGCCGCCGCTGCCGAACGTGAGGCGCGTGAACGCGCCGCAGCCCGCGAACGCCAGCGCGCCGCCGACGCCCAGGTCGCCCGCGCGGTCCACGACGGTGCTGTGCACACCCTGGGGGTGACCGAGCAGGCCCTCGCCGCCGCCGACGACGAACGCGCCGCCGCCGACGCCGCCCGGACCGCCCGGGAGGCTGAGCTCGTCGCGGCCAGGGCCGCCGCCGAGACCCAGGCCCGCGAGCTGTCCGAGCTGACCGACGTCGCCCACCGTGACGAGGTCGCGCGCGCCGCGCAGGTCGCCCGCCTGGAGCAGCTGCACGAACGCAGCACTGTCGAGCTTGGCACCGACCCGCAGGTGCTGCTCGACGAGTTCGGCCCTGACCAGATGGTCCCGGTCGTCCCGCAGCCGCAGGACGGTCCTGCGCTGCGCCCGTACGTGCGGGCTGAGCAGGAAAAACGCCTGCGTGCCGCCGAACGTGCCCTCAACCAGCTCGGCAAGGTCAACCCCCTGGCCCTGGAGGAGTTCGCCGCGTTGGAAGAGCGGCACAAGTTCCTCGTCGACCAGCTCGCGGACCTGAAGAAGTCCAAGGCTGACCTGCTGCAGATCGTCGCCGACATCGACGAACGGGTGCAGCAGGTGTTCACCGACGCGTTCACCGACACCCAGACGGCGTTCGCCCAGGTCTTCCCCCGGTTGTTCCCCGGAGGTGAGGGCCGCCTGGTTGCCACCGACCCTGACGACATGCTCACCACCGGTATCGAGGTCGAGGCGCGCCCGGCTGGCAAGAAGGTCAAACGGTTGTCGCTGCTGTCCGGTGGGGAACGGTCCCTGGCCGCCGTGGCGATGCTCGTCGCGATCTTCAAGGCCCGGCCCAGCCCCTTCTACGTCCTGGACGAGGTCGAAGCGGCCCTGGACGACACGAACCTCGGCCGTCTGCTCGGGGTGCTGCGTGAGCTCCAGGCTGACTCCCAGCTCATCGTCGTCACCCACCAAAAACGTACGATGGAGATCGCCGACGCGCTGTACGGGGTCTCGATGCGCAACGACGGGATCAGCCAGATCATCTCCCAGCGCCTGCGTGAGTCCGCGACCGTCTGACACCTGACTGGCCAACGGGGGATTTCTGGCGGTACGAGATGATATGTCTGTTCTTTTCACAACGAAGGCGCTGCGTCCGTCCTGCACCGATTTCGTGTGATGAGTCCCCCGCGAGCCGAAGTCACCTGCCGGTCGTCTTTCGGGAGGCGGACGCGGGGGCTGTCGGTGAGAATCAACATGTGCTCTTGGTCGTCGTCGCAACCGCAGTCACGTTCGCAGCAGGCAGCGTTTTCCGCATCGCCTACCTCAGTCCGCAGCGTGTGCCACGGCCGAGGGAGTCCAGGCTCCGGGCGTTCCGTAACGGGTTACGCAGACGTCGCCGGGTACGCCCGGTCGACGTGACCCTCGCAGAGCTCATCGCGTCCCAGCAGGTTGTCGACGTCACCGCCTTCGCAGCGTTCGACCTGCTCCGCCAGCACGCACTGGTCCAGGCCGGGCAGGTCTCGGCGGCCCTGACCGAGGTGCATGCGGGTGCCTCGCCGTTCCCCGAGACCTTGTTCGCAGAACCAGAGCTTTCCCGCTCGGTGTTCGCAGACGAGCTGTACGCAGAACCCGAGCCTGGCGGACCGTCGGTCGCCGAGGTGTTGTCCACAGAACCTGACATGTCAGCACCGCTGTTCGCCCAAGAATTGTTCTGTGCTGGGAAAAGGCCAGAACCGCTGTTCGACGAGGTGGTCCCGCCAGAGCTTGAGACGTCATTGGCGCTGCTGGGGAACGCCGACGCCGCCGAAACTGAACAACCGTCTCGGGCGTCCGGCGAAGCGTGGTCGGCGGGCCTGGCGGCTCCATGCCAGCTGTTCGACGAAGCGTTGTCCGCCGACCCCGAACCTGCGCTGTCGTTGTTCCAGCAAGCGTTGTTCACCGGGCCTGAACCCCCACCGTTCCCCGAGGAGCTCGTGTTCGGACCGCTGCCCGCGCCGCTGTACGGGGAGTCGGCCGCCGGGGCCGTGTTCGGCGACTGGGACGAGGACGAACCGTTCTTCACCCCGTCTGCGGACCAGGGGACGTTGTTCCCCAACCCAGTGCCGGCGTCGGGGCCCCCACACCTCGCGCGTGGCGACGACGAGGTGCCCGAGGCTGCACCAACCCCCGAGCCGGTCCCGGAGCCAGCGGCCTGCGCCGAGCCCCAACCCCCGCAGGACCTCGTCGGCGCCCAACCCGCCGAACCAACACCTGCCGAGCCTGCGCCTGCCGAGCCTGCGCCAGCACGCACGTGAGCGGTGAGTTGGTCTGAACCGGGTGCCGCCCCTCACACTTGGGGGATGGACCCTTTGTTGCTCGTGCTCGTCGTCGTCGCTGCCGTGCTCGTCGCGGGGTTCGCAGGGCTGGTCGTCGTCGGCTCGCGCAGGCCGGCGCGGCCACCTGGCGAGCAGGTGGCCGCGACCGGCGGCCCAGAGCCTGACGAACCGCTCGGCGGGCCGCAGACCGAACCGGTCGCGCACACCCCACCGCTGGAGGTCCCCGAACCGAGCGCCGGGCGTCTGGTGCGCCTGCGCCAACGCCTGGCGGCGTCGGGCTCGCCCCTGGGGGCACGGATGCTCGCGGTGCTCTCGCGTGACCAGCTCACGCAGGACGACTGGGACGAGCTGGAGGAGACCCTGCTGCTCGCCGACGTCGGTGCTGGACCGTCGACCGAGCTCATCGACGCCTTGCGCACCCAGGCACGTGCCGACGGGCTGGCAGACGTCGCCGCCACCCGCGCGGCCTTGCGTGACCAGCTCGTCGGGCTCGTCGACCCGTCCTTGGACCGCTCCTTGGCCACGACGGCGACGACCGACGACACCGGCACCACACGCCCGGCCGTCGTCCTCGTCGTCGGCGTCAACGGCACGGGCAAGACCACGACCATCGGCAAGCTCGCGCGGTTGCTCGTCGCTGATGGGTCCACCGTCGTGCTCGGCGCCGCTGACACCTTCCGTGCCGCGGCCGCCGACCAGCTGCAGACGTGGGGGGCACGGGTC
>WRCL01000129.1 GCA_009783975.1 Micrococcales bacterium | reverse complement strand
CTGCGAAAACCTCCGGGTCCAGGTCGTGGCGGCGGGTGAGCGCCTGGAGCGTCTTCGCGTCACCGTCGGCGACCAGACGCTGCTGGGCGGGCACAGGCAGGGGCCGGCCGGAGCGAGCCAGGGCCAGACGGGTGGCGTTGTCGGCGGTCTCCAGCTCAGCCATGACGTCATCACCCAGTGTCGACGCGGTTCCGCCGTCGCCCCACAGCAGGTTCAGGTCGCGGACGATCTCTGACACGACGATCGGGTCCAGACCGTCCAGGCTGGCCGGGTGCAGGGTCTGCTCCTCGTGTTCGGTAGGAATGCCGACGGTGAACCCTGGGTCCAGACCCAGCTCCCAGACCGTCCCGTCGGGCAGGGGACGGTCGATCGTCCACTGGCCACCGCCGTCCATCGCCGGGCCGCGCCGCCACCCGCGGCCTTCCAGGCTCAGCACCTGGGTGCTGGGGACGCGCATCGTGTCGAACTGGGTCACCTGACCTGCGGTGTACGTGGCGCGTCCGACCTGCTGGAACGGTTGAACGACCTCGTAGTCGACCAGCACCTGCGCCCAGCGGGATGACTCGCCGGCAAGGTTGAGCTGGTGAGCGACCCGGACCGTGCCAGCGGGGACGAACGTCTCGTCATTGGCGTCAGCGAAGGTCTTGTCCTCAGCGACACGGAAGAACCCGTTGTCGGCGTGCCACACCAGACGACGGGTCAGGTGCCACACCAACGGATGGTCCACCAGGTAGGTGGTGAACTCCTCCAATGTCCACCCGCGCTGGGTGACCATCGCCTCTTCCAGACGACGCAACTGCAGCGCTGCCAGGTCCCGGACGTCCTTCTTCAGCAGGGCAAGACGTTTCACCTGCGAGGCACCCGGTTCCTTGGTCGACCGGGGCAGCGCCTTGCGGGGCTTGCCGTCGGCGTCAGTGATCGTGGGTCGCAGCTGTTGGTCGAACCCGACCGTGAAGGTCGTGTCGCCAAAGTCCAGAACCATCGTCCCGTCTGCCCCCAGACCAAGGTCGGGCACCAACCGGTCCGACAGCTGCGCGGCGGTCAGGCCCATCTGCTCGGCCAGGTCCTCGATCCGGGCCTGGGCTTGGTCTTTGATGCCTTTGAACTTCACCTTCTGCGAGATCGAGTGCAGCTGCATCAACGCCACATCCGTGCCGATCCCCAGCAGCACGTCCAGGCCCTTGACAGCCCGTTGGTGCGACGACTCCCCCGGCCACGCCCGTACCAGCGGAGCCAGGCGACGAGCTGTGCCGTCGTCACCGAGCAAGGCCAGGGCGTCCAGGACCCAGCCCTCCGACGCGGGGTACCCCGCGACCCGCCACTGCTCGAACAACCCCCACACGAACGCCGACGACGACTCGGGTGTGCACGATTCGCGGACGACCTCAAGACCTGCGTACGGGGCGTCCATGGTCGAGATCGCCAGCATGGTCGCCAGGTTCTCCACGGCCGTCGTCGGCAGAGCACCCGCACCGCTGGACAGCTGCACCTGCGGCAGCGCCGCGACCGCCAACCAACCCGGCAGCACCGGCACCTTCGCAGGCAGACCGAGCACGGCCGGACCGGCGGCGACCACCGTCTCCCACGCTTGTGCGGAAGCCTCGCCGAAACTCGCCGCAGCCTCGGCCACCGCGTCGCCGTGACCACTGTCGTGCAGCACCATGAGCCCCGACAGAGCAGTGTGCTGCGCCTTTCCACGTTTGCCCAGCGCCGCTGGCACCAAGAAACGGGCTGCCGAACCAGCGTGACGCCGAAGATACTTTATCGCATCGTCTCGGATATCTCTCTTCCTGCTCGACAGCCATTCGGAGACCTTCGTCACGATGGCGTTGCTGACGAATGGCAAGATTGTCCATCTGGACGGTTCATGTGACCGCGTGGCCCAGGCAAGTGCGAGTTCTGCAGAAACCTCTGAGTCTTCCTGCCTGCCAAGGATCACACGCTCCAAGGAGGGAACGGAGTACCAGTGCCTGCCGCGCGTCTCTTCGACGACCGGAGTCGTCGTCTCCAGTGGAGCCTCAGCAAAGAACTGATACATCGCTACCCAGCCGACGTGGCTGTGCGACCTATTCAAGAAAGAATCCACTATCTCGGCGATCCTAGCCTCCGAGAGCGGATCCACCGTCGCGACCTGGCTGAGCACCAATCCCACGACGTCGTCCCGCGGTCCCGGCCGCATCAGCCATTCCTCACGCTCTCCGGGGAGCCAGTGCGATTCGGCACCCGACGACGGGGCCTTCAGCTTGAGGACTGGCACGCCGGAACGGTCGTCCCACGGCAATGTCATCAACAGACCCGGGACCATCGGCGCCTCGGCAACCGGACCGTCCGCCGCCTTGGCGTGCGTCTCGATGACCGCCCACTCCTCGGCGGTGAAGTCGTCACGGTGCTCGGCCAGGTCGTCCACCAACAGCATGCCCAGCAGCGTTCTGCTCCTGGGGTTCGTGGCTGCTGATGCCGCGAGGACGGGTGCAGCAACCCGAGGCCATCGCCGGGCATATCCGACGACAGCCGCCGCCGCCTCTCGGCTAACATCTGCGGTCTTGAGAAGCACGCAGAGAGCAGCGTGAGTGGGGATCTCAGCGACGACACTGCTGGGGATACTATCGGCCGACCAGGACAACTCGTCACCTGACCACGATGCGACAACCGCCGCGACATACTCGGCGAGATCGGTTCCAAGACCGTCGAGCAGGGTCGGCCACAGCGGTTGCTCATCCCACTGGGGCAGGCCGGGAAACGCCATCAGTTCGTCAAGCGTGCTTGTGGAGACCAGGAGCGCGTGGGAGGGTGGAGCAGCGGCATACCAGTCACGACGTTGTGGGACCAGCATCGACATCAGCAGCCGCGCGCTCTCGCCGAGGGGGGCGAGAGGTTCGAGCGCGTCGATCCCGTCCCATCCGGTGGCGGCCAGCCGGACACGCAGGCGTCGACAGGGCTCGTACAGCCGGTAGGCGGCCCACTTCCTTCCGTCCCGGTCGTCCTCTGCGCCCGGGTTTCGCACGAAACCGAGCAGGCGGCGCTTGTTTGTTGGTCCTAGGTACTCTGTCGACCCGAACCAGATCATGGTCTCGGCTGCGAAGACCGGCCCGGCGGCTGCCACGGCACAATCCACCCACGAGTCCGGCCTGGTCACGTGCAGCGCCAGTGCAGCCCAGACCGGGGATGACTCGTCGTGAGCCGCAACAACGAGGTCGGGGTCCGTCGCAGGCGCCGCCAACAGCTCGGCGACCCTGGGGCGGGCCTCGTCGAGCAGGGCCCACCACTGGTCGGCGGCGTCCTTGGCGAACGCGGGCTGGGGAACCTCCACACCTCCCGGACGAGGCAGCACGTCCTTGATGAGGTGCTGGGGGAAGACGAACTCGTACGGTGAGGATTCGGTCATGTCCTCGAACCTACGTGAGCGCGCCGGCTCGTGGGGACGCTTTGTTGTTCGGATCTTGAAACATGTGTGCCAGGCTGAAACATCGGTCAGCGGCTCTCGGCGGCGACGGTGAGCCAGACCATGGCGTCGACCCAGGCGGTGGGGCTGGTCGGGGCGTGAGCGACGGTGGTGCCCATGATCGGCAGGCCGCAGGTGGTGAGCAGGTCGCTGGCCTCCGACACGCGGTCGAGGGCTGCGCGGCCAGGTGCGGCGAGGCCGCGGTGGGCCAGGGCGGCCAGGGCCGCCAGACCCGCGGCGATGGCCTCGTCGATGAGGTCGCCGGGCGGGGGTGCGCCCAGGTCCAGGTCGACGCGGAGGTCATCGGTCGCGACGTCCAGGGCCACGGCGCCCGACGCCGACCACAAGGCCGTGGGACGCACGAGCAGGCGGCGCTCACGGCGGGTGACGTGGCCAGCGACCCAGCGAAGGCCCGGATCGGCCAGGAGGCGGGCGGCGGCGTCCAGACCACCGGGGGACGCGGGGTTGTAGTCGCAGACCACGTGAGCGGTGCTGCCGTGGGTGTCGAGCACCTGCGCGGTCAGGCGCTGGTCTCCGGGGTGGTACACGACGTCGCGGACCTCGGCGACGGCGAGCACGCGGAGGTTTTCGGCGGCGACGCGTGGGCGCACGTACCGCGGGGGCAGGGCCGCCAGGCGCTCGGCGGCCGCCGCGTAGTCCGCGACGACGAGGATCGCCGGCAGCGACGCCCACGCGTCACCCAGGGGCAGCACCGATGTTGGGGCGATCCGTGAGCGGGCCAGGCGCAGCACCCGGCGGGCCGAACGGTGCGCGGACTGGGTGAGGACGTTGCTCATGGCCAGCGCGCCCAGCGTCGTCGTGGCGACCCGGCGCAAGGCAGGGACGGTCTCGGCAGTGCCCACCCACTGGTGGGGCAGGACGAGCACCACCCCCGACGCGGCGTCGGCGAGGTACACCTGGGCGTCGAAAGCCACGGACTCCCCCGACGGCACAGCACGCACCCGGGCCCCCAGGCCGACCAGGCGCAGACGGGCGCACGCGGTCGACGCCGCCACCTCGGTGCCCAAGACGTCAGGGACGATGACCGGTGCGCAGCTCGTCACCGCGCGGTGCCGCCCGTACAGCTCGGCGAGGACGTCGGCGGTGCGCAGCTCGTCGTGCACGGCCTGGCGCTGCTGGTACGCCTGCAGCTGTTCGACCAGGTCGTCCAGGCCGTCGGCGGGCCACTGCAGGCCGACCAGCCCGCGGCGCAGCGCGGCGAACCCGAACCCGGTGCCCAGGTTCATCACCCCGGTGGCCAGCAGACGGTCCAGCTGTTCGACGACCTGCGGGTACCCGGCGGCGCTGGTGCCGGCTGGCCGCACCTCGACGCGCACCTGGTCGGCTGACGGGTCCTGGTCAGCGGCGGCGCGGCACGCCCACACCGCCAAGGCGACCAGGCGCGGGTCGGTCGCGTCGCTGACCGCGTAGGCCAGGTCGTGGGGCACCAAGAACCGCACTGACGCGGTCGGCAGCTCCACCCACGGGCTCATCCCGCGGTGGACGGTCGCGGCCAAGCCACCTGCTGCCATGGTGCGGGCGCTGGTCACCAGTCGGGCGCCGAGCAGGTCGGTCAGCTGGGTGTCAGTGAACTGCGCGGGGTCCCACACCTGCGGTGCTGGTCCGCCCTCGTGGGTGGCCTGGTACGCCAAGACCGTGGCGACCAGGTGCCGGCACACACCGGGCGCCGGGCAGGTGCACCGCGCCTGGTCCAGGCCCCCAGGCGGGACGGTGACGGTGGCGTCGTCGGTCGTGCCGGTGACGGTCCCGTCGTCGGCGACGCTCACGTGCACCGACGCGACCATCCGCCCTGCGCGCGCCACGAGGCCCTTGGTGGCCAGGGTCACCAGCACAGCCTCGTTGAGGGCGAGCAGGTCCTCGCGGGTCACCGGCCCACCGCCTCGGCGACGAAACCGGCGAGCTCGCCAGGGGTCATCGCCCCGACACGGGCACCGACGTCAGCCAGGCGCTGGGCGGTGCCGCGGTCGTAGTCAGGGTTCGCGGCGCTGTCCAGGGCGGCCAGGCCGAGCACCACCGAACCGCCGTTGACCAGGCCGGAGACCTGACGTACCAGGTCGTGGGCATCACCGCCTTCGTAGAAGTCGGTGATGAGCGCGACGATCGTGCGCCGCGGGTTCTCCACGAGCGTCGCGGCATACCGCACCGCTTGGGCGATGTCCGTGCCCCCGCCGAGCTGGACTTTCATCAACAGCTCGACGGGGTCTTCGACGTCGCTGGTGAGGTCGACGACGCTCGTGTCGAACGCGACCAGGTGCGTCTTGAGCCCTGGCACACCCCACAGGCACGCGGCGGTGACCGCCGAGTGGATGACCGAGTCGGTCATCGACCCGGACTGGTCGACGAGCAAGATCACCTGCCAGCGTTCGGTGTGCCGGCGGGTGCGGGAGGTGAAGTACGGCGTCTCGATGGTCACGCGGCCAGTCGCAGGGTCGTACCGGCCAAGGTTGGCCCGCACGGTGCGGCGGATGTCGAAGTCGGCGGCACGGGGCACGACCGACCGCCGTGCCGACCGGGTGCCGAAGAACGAGCGTTGGACCTCGGTGGCCATCTTCTTGACCAGGTCGTCGACGACCCGCGCGACCAGGG
>WRCL01000128.1 GCA_009783975.1 Micrococcales bacterium | reverse complement strand
TGGGTCGCGGGTCGGGGGTGTCTTGCCGCCGCGCGTCCCGCGCCCGACTGCGTCGGACGCCCGCCAGGCCCGGAGCCAGCGCGGCGGCAAGACGCCCCCGACCCGCTCGTGTGCCGCCACGCCAAGGTGGGGGTGGGGTCTTTTGGACGGCTCGTCCGGCTGCGCCGAACATCGGCTTGATGGGGGGCGGGCTCGGCGGGGAGGACAGTGGGGACGGTTCTTATGTCTTGCCTGGTCAGAGGGGCGTGTCGGGGAGGGGGCGGTTGCTTGTGCTAGCGGGCTAGGACGAGGCTCATGGCTTCGGCGCGGGTGGCGACGTCTCGCATGGCGCCGCGGACGGCGGAGGTGACGGTGCGGGCGCCGGGGTTGCGGACGCCTCGCATGGACATGCACTGGTGCTCGCACTCGAGGACGACGAGGACGCCTCGGGGGGCGAGGCCGGCGACGAGGGCGTCGGCGACCTGGGAGGTGAGGCGTTCTTGGACCTGGGGGCGGCGGGCGTAGACGTCGACGAGGCGGGCGAGCTTGGACAGGCCGGTGATCTGGCCGTCGGCGCCGGGGATGTAGCCGACGTGGGCCAGGCCGTGGAACGGCAGCAGGTGGTGCTCGCACATGGAGTGCACGGCGATGTCCTTCACGACGACCATCTCTTGGTGGTCGAGGTCGAACGTGGTGGCCAGGACCTGGGCGGGGTCGGCTGACAGGCCGGCGAAGATCTCGGCGCACGAACGGGCCACGCGTTCGGGGGTGTCGCGCAGGCCCTCACGGTCGGGGTCTTCGCCGATACCGGCCAGCAGCTCGCGCACAGCGGCGCGGATCCGTTGGGGGTCCATCGGGCGCAGCGGCCCGTGTGCGGGTGCCGGGTCGACGTTTCGTGCGTCGCTCACCGACCTAGGGTACCGAGACGTCGTGCACGGCGTTGTGACGGGTCGCCGCTGGGGATTTCTGGCGAAACGCAGCCACGGGTATCGCACGGCAGCTAGGCTCGGCCCGTGGAGAGTGTGTCGCAGTGGTCTGGTGGACCCGTCGGGATCGAGCGTGCGGACCGGACGTTGGTCATTGGTGTGCTCAACGTCACACCTGACTCGTTCTCCGACGGCGGGCGTTGGGTCGACGTCGACGCTGCTGTGGAGCACGCGATGGCGATGGTCAGCGACGGGGCTGACCTCGTCGACGTCGGCGGTGAGTCGACCCGGCCAGGGGCGGCCCGGGTCGCTGCGGACGAAGAGGTGCGCCGGGTGCTGCCGGTCGTCGTCGCCCTGGGCCGCGCCGGGATCCCGGTGAGCATCGACACGATGCGTTCGACAGTCGCCGCCGCGGCGGTCAAAGCCGGGGCTGTGCTCGTCAACGACGTGTCTGGCGGTCTGGCCGACCCGCGGATGTTCTCGGTCGTGGCTGACACCGGTGTGGCGTACGTCGCGACGCACTCACGTGTGCGCCAAGGACGCGACGGTGTGGTGAGCATCGCCCCGCCAGGCCAGGGCGGCACACCTGACCGGGGGTACGACGTCGTCGCTGACGTGCGCGACGAGCTTGCGGCACGGGTCGCAGCGATGCGTGCCGCCGGGATCGCCGACGACCAGATCGTCCTCGACCCAGGGCTCGGGTTCTCCAAGTCCGAAGAGCGCAGCTGGGCGTTGCTCGCCCGCCTCGACGAGCTGTCCGACCGGTACCCGGTGCTCGTGGGCGCCAGCCGCAAACAGTTCCTCGGCAGCCTGCTGCACGCCGCGCGCCCCCTCGACCGTGACGCGGCGACCGTCGCCGTGACCACCCTGGCCGCCGCCGCCGGGGTCTGGGCTGTGCGCGTGCACGAGGTCAGGTCGTCGGTCGACGCCACCCGCGTCGCGCAGGCGTGGACCCAAGCGCGCGACCCATCCGCACATGACGCGGACGCCGCCGACGACGGAGACACGCGATGACCACCACACCCACACCCGACGGCGACCGCATCGAGCTGCGAGGGCTGGCCGCCCACGGGCACCACGGCGTCCACGACTACGAGCGCCGCGACGGGCAGCGGTTCGTCGTCGACGTCGTCGTGCACACCGACACCCGCACGGCAGCCTCCTCCGACAACCTGCGGCGCACCTTGGACTACGGGGTTCTGGCCAGCGAGGTCGTCGCTGTCGTCACAGGCCCGCCCGTGGCGCTGCTGGAGACGCTCGCCGAACATATCGCCGCCACCGTCCTGGCCCACCCCGAGGCTGTTGGCACCCAGGTCACAGTGCACAAACCCCAAGCTCCGCTGCTCGGGCACCCCGACGCGGTCAGCGCCGCGGTGGAGTTCGCCGACGTCGTGGTGTCCATCTGGCGTGACCGCGAGCACGCACCAGTCGTCGACCCTGCACCACCAGCCCCCAAGGGCCGGCGCGCCAAACCTGGCGGGTGGGCCTCGGGGACGCCAGCGCCGCTGCTCGCCGCATCCGGGCCGCGCGAGGCACCGCCCAGCCAGGCCGAGAAACCGGTCGCCGACGAGGCGTCCGGCGACCCAGGTGGCGCCGACGAGGCCCCCGCGTCAGACCAGACCGGCGCCGCGGACACGCACAGCGCAGCGGACACGCACAGCGCAGACGTGCCACGCGACGGCACCGACGGCACCGACGGCACCGACGAGCCAGACAGCACCGACAAGCCGGACACCACTGACGAGACCGACGAGCCGGACGCCAAGACCGCGTTCGCCGCACACGACACGGACGGTTCTGCCGACACTGACCAGGCGGGTGCGACCGACGCAGACCGGCTCGACACGGCCGGTGACGCAGACGAGGCCGGCGCGGCAGACGACGTGGTCTGGGGCGATCCCATGCCGCCGTCGATCCCGCCGGCGACCATCGTCCCAGCCCCGTCGTCGCAGGGTGCGGTGGTCGTCACACCCGGGCAGGGTCCAGTCGTGGCGCACCTGGCCGCCAACGACCTGCCCCCTGAGCCCAACCCCGACGAGAGCGCCCAGGTGCCCGACGTCGACGAGGCACCAGCGCACGACGAGCCAGTGGCACCTGGCCACGACGAGGGCGACCGCGGACAGCACGACCAGCTCGGACCTGGCCACGACGAACCTGGCTACGACGACGAACCCCGTGCGCACGACGACACACCTGTACGGTCGGCCGGGTTCATCCCGCCGCTCGACGACCCCGCCGACGGACCTGGGCGTCGCGCCGGTGAGTACACCGCGGCACCTGCGCACCCGCCCAGCGACCACACCGCGGCACCTGCGCACCCGGCGGCCGGACCCCTCGCACCCGAGCACCCAGACGGTGGCTACCCCGGGCCGCCGTTGCAGCTGGCGGGGGACTACATGGCCGCACCAGCCATCTACGGGGCAGAACCTGACCCAGCCGTCGGGCCGCACGGGCAGGCCGGATCCCCAGAGCCCGTCTGGGTCCCCGCGCCGGGCGACGACGTCCCCCACGCATGGGCTGCCCCGTCAGTGCCCGGCTGGGCGAGCGGACCAGTGCCTGTCCCCGGGCCTGGTGCCCAGCCCGAACCGTGGGAGGTCGAACCCGCCGCCGCCGCCGAACCGCCAGCCGCGTGGTCGCAGCCGTGGCAGGCCGAACCTGCCCCTGCCGGCGTCGACACCGCCAGCGGGGCCTGGCCTGAGGCGACCGTCTCCAAACCGTTGCCGTGGCAAGACGAACCGGTCTCCACCGACCCCCCGGGGTGGCTCGAACCAGCGCCGCCCGGTGGGCCGATCGCCTGGCCGCCCGACGCCGGTCCGCCGGTCCAGCCAGGTGCACCTGCCGTCGAACCAGCGAGCCACGGCCCGATCTCCTGGCCCGACGACGCCGGTGTGCCGGTCGCCTGGCCCCCTGGCACAGGGATGCCCCAGCCATCGGCCCAACCGGACCCGATCGCCTGGCCCCCCGACTCTGGCGACCCGATCGCCTGGCCACCTGAGCAGTCTGAGGACCTGTGGTCCGGCGAGCCGTCGGGCGAACCTGGCCAGCCGTGGGGTGCAGGCCCCGCCTCGGCAGGTCCGCCGCAGATGGCCTCGTTGCAGACCCCGAACCGGGCGCACCCTGCCCCCAACCCGCTGGACCAGCTGCCCGCCACGATCGTCGACGTCGTCATCGCCGTGGGCGGGAACCTCGGACCGGTCCAAGAGACGCTGCGCTGGGCTGTGCAACGCCTGGGTGCTCTGACAGGACTGGAGATCACCCACGTCGGGCCGCTGGCACGC
Organism: Micrococcales bacterium; assembly: GCA_009783975.1. Taxonomy (GTDB): domain Bacteria; phylum Actinomycetota; class Actinomycetes; order Actinomycetales; family Cellulomonadaceae; genus Cellulomonas. The sequence goes on along the minus strand of WRCL01000128.1, from coordinate 1,868 downwards.
ACCGCGGCCGTCGGTGCCACCGAGCAACCCGACTTCCTCAACACCATCATCATCGGCCGGACCTTGCTGGCACCACGTGACCTGCTGCGCCGGCTCGCAGGTGTCGAACGCGAAGCCGGACGTGAACGGCTCGAACGGTGGGGCCCACGCACCCTCGACCTCGACATCATCATGTACGGCGACCTCGTCGCCAGCGACGACGAGCTCACCGTCCCGCACCCACACGCCCACGAACGGGCATTCGTCCTGGGGCCGTGGGCTGCGGCCGACCCCACCGCCGTCCTGCCTGGCCCCCACGGTGGTCCCGTCTCCCAGCTCGCCGACGCCGCCCCCGACGTCCAAGGCGTGCGTTGGATGGCCCTGGACTGGTTGACCGACACCCCACGGGAGCCCGGGGCGGGGTGATGGCCCCGACGCGGTGGACCACACTCGTCACGGTCGCAGTGGTTGTCGGGGCCGTGACCTGGTGTGGTGCCCGCGCGCTCGCGCGGCGCGGAACCCAGCTGCCTGAGGTCGGCTGGATGGTCCTGGGCGTTGAGCTGCTCATCGCCGCAGTCGTGTTCACCCTCGGCTGGGCTGTGCACCAGTACCAGCAAGGACGACGCCCAGACCTCGACCCTGTGCGCGCCGCCCGCACCGTCACCCTCGCCAAGGCCGCGTGCTACACCGGTGCGCTCCTGCTCGGCTGGTACGCAGGCCAGGCGCTGTTCTTCGTCGGCGACCTGGACGTGCCCGGGCACGGACGCCACGCCGTCGCCGCGGGCCTCGCAGCGCTGGGGGCGGTCGTCCTTGGTGCCGTCGGGCTTGTCGTCGAACGTTTTTGCCGTGTGGCACCGCCGTCGGACGAGGCGGCTGGGTGAGTGCGGTGGTTGCGGGGGTGGTTGTGGTGGGTCCGCGGGTCGGGGTGTCTGTCCGCCGCGCTGTCCCCCGGCCGGCTTCGCCGGCCTTCCCGCCAAGCCCGATGCCAGCGCGGCGGACAGACACCCCGACCCGCTCGTATTGCGCGCACCATCGTGGGGGGATGGGTCTTGGGGACGCCTCGTCCGGCTGCGCCGAACATCGGCGTGGGCGTGAGTGTTGGGTTTCTCGTTCGGTTGCGCTGAACATCGGGGGTGTGTCTTGTCTGAACATCGGGGTGGGGCCCGGTGGTGGGAGGATGGGGGTATGAGTGATGCTCCTGGGCCGTTTGAGCTGGCGGACCTGCGCTGGACTCGGGTGTCGGGGCGGTTGGTGACGGCTCGGCTCTTGGTTGTCGCGGTGGTGATGGTGGTGCCGGTGGTGGGGACGGTGGCGGTGGCGGTGGCTGTTGGTGAGCTGTGGGGGTGGGTGGTGCCGGGGGTGGTGGGGGTGTTCGTCGCGTGGTTGGTGTGGTTGGTGCCGCGGCAGGTGCGGGCGTTGGGGTATGCCGAACGGGACGACGACTTGCTCATCGTGCGGGGGATCATGTTCCGGCGGTTGGTCGTCGTGCCGTACGGGCGGATGCAGTACGTCGACGTCCACGCGGGGCCTGTGGCGCGGTGGCTGCGGATCGCGCAGGTGCAGCTGCACACAGCGGCACCGGCGACCGACGGGTCGATCCCAGGTCTGGAGCCCGAGGAGGCTGCGCGGTTACGTGACCGGCTCGCCTCACGTGGCGAGGCCCAGCTGGCGGGGTTGTGACGCAGCGTGCGGGGGCGCCGGCGCTGGACTCGCCGGCGTGGCGCCGGATGCACCCGGTGACCCCGGCGGTGCGCGGGTGGAAAGTGCTTGTCGGGGTGCTCGTCGTGCTCGGGTACCAGACGGCGGACTCGGTGAGCTGGATGAACCAGGCACCGGCCCCGGCGTGGCTCGTGCTTGCGGCGATGGTGCTCGTCGTCGTGGTCGTCGGG
>WRCL01000127.1 GCA_009783975.1 Micrococcales bacterium | reverse complement strand
GGCAGCCCAGAACGTGGGGACAGTGGGGACGGTTCCTGTGTCTTGCCTGGTCAGGCCGTTCTCACTACTTCGGTGGGCAGCATGACGCCAGTTCTGGGCCTCGCCGTGCGGGCTGGCGCCGCGCCGACCATCCCCCAACTTCTCCGGGGCCGTGTTCCCTGCACGTCCTGCTCTTGCGGACCAGGCAGGGCCGAGCTGCACCCAGCATGCCGAAGAGGTCCACACCCAGGGTGTACGGTTGTCGCGTGGGAACGTGGGGACTGGGAAACTTTGACAGCGATATCGCTGCCGACGGTATCGAGGAGTTGGTCGCCGCGATCACTGCCCAGATCTGTGAGCAGTTCGAAGACCCGACGAACCTCTACCCTGACGAGTGGGGCGGGCACATGGTGCCAGCCTGGCTCGAGATTCTCGTTCTGTTCTGCGAGAAAGGATGGCTCGGGTCGGGCCTGCCTCCGGCAACCACGCTCGCGGAGTGGAAGCAGAGATACCTCGAGACCTGGGACGCACACATCGATGAGCTCTGGCCGAAACCCGGATACAAACGTGACCGCCGTGTCGTGCTGGAGAGCACGTTCGACCGTGCGATCTGCTTGTCGGCCGACCAGGAGCGTTGAACGTGACAGGACAGCGGGGACGGTTCCCAATGTCTTACCTGGTCAGCAGCCGCTGCGGAACGTGGACAGTGGGGACGGTTCCTTTGTCTTGCCTGGTCAGGGGTCGCTGCGAACGACGTCTGCCAGGGGTAGATGACTACCGGTCCGTCGGAGCGGAAGCCGCGGACGTTCTGGGTGACCACGCTCAGCCCGTGGAGGAGGCACGTAGGCATCACAGGGATGTGCGTGAGTTGAGGGATCGCATCCGTAACTATCACTTCAAGTGGTACTATTGAGATGTGAGCTTCAACACGGAGGGCGCGCCGTGGCCATCCAGGAGTACCTGAGCAACACGCAGGTGTTCAACGCGGCTGACTTCCGCCAGGAGTTCGGCGAGAGCCTCACTGACCGCAACCTGCTGGTCCGGGCGGTGCGCCGTGGACGGGTGGACCGGCCCCGCCGGGGGCTGTACGTGTCGAAGACCGGCCCGTACTCGCGTGGGCAGGCCGACCCGTTCGACGTGGCCGTCAAGGTCGCTGACGACGTGGTCTTCTGCTTCCTCAGCGCCCTGGAGCTGCACGGGGTGGCGCACAACCTCACCTTCCGCACCCAGTTTTATACCACGCACAAGATCACCGGGTTCGGCTACGCCGGCCAGGAGTACCAGCCTCTGCGTTACCCCACCACACCGCCGGTGACCCGGGGGCTGCTGACCCCCTCGGGCCGTCGCTACCAGGTCACGACCAGGGAGCAGACGCTGGTCGACTGCCTGGCCCGGCCCAACGCCGCTGGTGGCGTCGAGAACGTGCTGCGCTCAGCGTGCGGGTTCGCCCACCTGGACGTCGACGGTGTCCTGGCAATCGCGGCTGGCTCTTCGGCGACCCTGCGTGCCCGGCTAGGCTGGGTGCTCGAAACCAGAGCCGTCCAGTGGCGTGTTGGCACCCAGGCGCTGGGAACCCTGGCCGCATCGCTGGGCGCAGGCCCGCACTATTTCTCTTCGGCCGGCATCAAGCACCCCCACTGGGTGAACCGCTGGAGGCTCTACCTCCCCTTCCCCGAGCAGGAGATGGTCGCGTGGATGGACCAGTAGCTCTCGACCTCGACGGGTTTCACCCCCGGGCCGTCGACAAGGTCCGTCGTCTGCTCACAGTGCTCGACGCGATCAACGCCGACCGTACGCTCGCTCCGCGGGTGTGCCTGCACGGCGGGACAGCGCTCAACCTGTTCGTGCTCGGTGCGCCCAGGCTGTCGGTGGACATCGACCTGAACTACGTCGCCGCTACCGACGTGGCGCAGATGCGCGCTGAACGCCCGGGGCTGGAGCAAGCCCTCCTCGATGTCGCGGAGGGCCTCGGTCTCGCGGCGGTCCCTGGCAAGTCGGAACATTCGGGGCGCAGCAAGCTGCGGTTCCAGGGGGTGTCCGCCCTCCCGGGCCAGCGCTCTTCGGTGCTCGCGGCCACATGTCGCGCAGTGGGAACCGCGCGGCACACGGTTGCCAGACTACCGAACGTTCGGTAGGCTGGTGGGCATGATGACCGCCTCCGCCACCCGGCAGCAGATCAAAGACACCTTCGCCGGCCAGCTGGCAGCCGGCGGGTACCTCAGCGCCTCGCTCGACCTTGTCGCACGCCAGACCGGGATCAAGAAACCATCGGTCTACCACCACTTCCCTGGGGGCAAACAAGCGCTGCTCGCCGAGGTCGGCAACGACTACATCGCGACCCAGCACGCGAAGATCACCGCCGCGATGGCCGCCGAGGGCGACCTTGCCACACGGCTGACCGCCCTGTCTGTCGCCGTGGTCGACCCGACCGGGGTGCTTGCCGGCTTCGACGACCGCCTGTTCGACGCCCTGTCGCATATCGACGACGAGACCCGCACCGCGATCTCCCACGCCTACGTCACCGAGCTCCTCGACCCTGTCGAAGCACTCTTCCGTGACGAGCTGACCAGCGGCGAGCTGGTCGGATCGCCGTCCGACTCGGCCTTGCTCACCAACGCCTTCTTGCACATGGCCCGGGGCATCACCTTCCGCCCCGACGACCCGGACCTGCCCAGACAGCTCGTCACGCTCTTCTGCGACGGTGCGCGCCGCCGGCCGCAATGACCACCGCCGACGTGTTTTGCATCGAGTGCAACGGTTCGCGCCGAAGGCAACAGTTTGAACCGTGGCGCCCGCGTAGAACCGTTGCACCCGATGTGGGACGCTACCGGCCGTGGACGCGGTAGGCGCCAGGACTGACACACTGGTGCCGACGACCCCGACCTGATGCGAGGAACGATGACGACCACACGTGAGCAGGCCGCCGCCCGGTACGGCGTGCACGACGAGACCGACCCGGCTGTGGAGGCTGTCGCGGCGGTCGGTGCTGACGCCGGCGATGTGCTCGACGTCGTCCTGGGGCACCGCACGGTGCGTGACTATGCGCCCGAGCCGCTGGGCGAGGAGGTCGTCACGACGCTGGCCGCTGCCGCCCAGTCGGCTGCGTCGTCGTCGAACCTGCAGCTGTGGAGCGTCGTGGTCGTCACCGACGCGCAGCGCAAGGCCCGGCTGGCTGCGCTCGCCGGCAACCAGGAGCACGTCGCAGCCGCGCCGCTGCTGCTGGTGTTCGTCGCCGACGTGGCCCGTGCCCGGTCGGTCGCCGGGGACCTGCCGGCCACCGACCTGCTGGACACCACTGTCGTGGCAGTCGTCGACATCGGTATCGCCGCGCAGAACGCTGTGCTCGTCGCTGAGTCGTTGGGCCTTGGCACCTGCTACATCGGCGCCATCCGCAACGACCCGGCCGGCGTGGCCGCCGAGCTCGGCCTGCCCCCAGGGACCGTCGCCGTCGTCGGCGTGACCGTGGGACGTCCCGACCCTGCCCGGCGCTCGTTCGTCAAACCGCGTCTGCCCCAGCAGGCCGTCGTGCACCACGAGACCTACGACCTGGACGCCCAACCCGACGCCGTCGCCACCTACGAGAGCCGCGTCGCCGGTTTCTACGCCGCCGCCGGGATGCCAGGAGGGTGGACCGCCCGCCTCACCGACCGCCTGGGCACCCCCGAAGCCCTCAACGGCCGCCAGCACCTGCGCGAAGCCCTCGTCGCCCGCGGCCTGCCCTCGACCTGACGGCCTCGTCGCCAGGGAACCTGGCACGCGAGATGCGACCCAAAACACCAGATGCGACGTTCTGACGTCGCATCTGGTGTCTCAGGTCGCATCTGACGACTGGGCAACATGCCAGGGGTCTGTCACCACCAGCCCGTCGAAACGGGCGAAGTCACGCACGTTGCGGGTGACGACGCTCAGGCCGTGGACGAAGGCCGTCGCCGCGATGTACGCGTCGGCTTCGGGGGCCTGGGACGGCAGGTGCAACGCCGCTGCCCGCCGGGCCACGCCGGCGTCCACAGGTAGCACCCGTCCGGCGAACTGGGCGTCGAGGGTGTCGAGCCACCGGCGCAGCACGGCGCCTTGGGCGGGGTCGGTGCGTTCCTTGCGCAGCACACCCCATTCCAGCTCTTTGACGGTCACTGCCGACATGTAGCCTGCGGCGGCGTCGAGGCCGCCCGCCCAACGGACCACTGCCGGGTCGGCGGTGCCCAGCGGAACCTTGCGCAGCTCGGAGAACACGCATGTGTCGAGCAGGAGCATCAGCCCCACCCCATGTCACGTGCCGGTTCGACGCGGCGTTCAGGCAGCGGCAGGTCCGCCCCGCCGGTGCCGGGTAGCTGTGCGAACACGTCAAGCAGCGTCCGTCGCGCAGGCGTCGGTTCGGCGTTGACCGCCTCGGTGAGGATCGCCCGGACCTCCGCCGTCATCGACCGCCCCCGGGTCGCTGCGCGCACACGAAGCCGCGCCTTGACGTCGTCGTCGAGGTCCCGGATCATCAACGACCCCACGGATACCCTCCTTGCTAGCGTCGCTTGCAACGATAGCATAACATGCGCCAACGGGATGCGCGTTGGAATCCTACCCGCGTAACTCTCACTCGCAGTGGTACTGTCTCGGCGTCCACCTCAACACACAGAGCAAGGCAGGGCTGAGATCGACGCGATGATCGCGGGCGGTCTCATCGAGAAGGTCGACCCCAACCGTGAGCCTGGGGGGGCAGAGGTTCGCACACCTTGATGCTGGACGGAAAGCTGTGCAACGAGATCCGCGTGCTGGATGGCCATTTCCAGGCATCGAGCCGTGTGGCTGACGTGTCGTACAAGGTGTCGGCCAAGACTCCCGAAGGCGAGCAGTTCCAAGGCCGCCCCGCCGCCGCCTTGTACCGCGAGGTGTTCGTCGTCGCCGGCTCGTCGAGCACGGGCTACTCTCCGGCGCCTGACCTCATCGACGGGCTGGACTTCAGCACAGGGGAGCATCTGTGGCAGTTCCGCTGCCCAGACGAAGAACCATTGACCCTGCGGTACTCAGGAAAGTGGGACCCCATCAGACCAGGGAGGAGCTCGAACCCCGACGAGCCCACCGCTGTCCTGGTCGGGTGCTCCTCCGGTTCGTTGTGGCTGGACCCCGCAACCGGGACACCCATGCGCTGATGACGTGTGCGACATGCACGACCTGGCGACGCTTCTTGGGTCCCCAGGCGTTCAGGCGGGGTACTGGCCCTTGATGACGAAGTACGAGCCTCGGATGGTTCCGGCGAGCTTGGACTTCTGCCGGGCGAACTTGAACCCGCCAAGCTCGGCGGGGACGGGCATGCCGTCGCTGAGCTTGAAACCCACAGCACGTTTGCCGGTGTCGTCGACGGCGTACATGACGTTGACCGCCAGGCCGTCGGCGTAGAACACGTACGTGAACTGCAGGTTCTCCACCTGGAACTGCGAGGTCTGCAACGGGTCGGCGGCGATGGTGATACCGCGCTCGTCGTGAAGGACCCGGGCGACGTACGCGACGGTGTCGGGGCTGTCAGCGGCGGGCACGACGGTGAAGGTGTGGTCGTACTTGTTCTTGAAGTAGCGCGCCTCGTTCGCGCGCAGCCCAGCGAGGGCTTGGGCCACAGGCGACGCCTCCAGCCCCGCGGTAGACACGTCGTGGAAGTCGACGGTCGGCATCACGTCCTCCTATGTCTGGACGGGTGCAGTGTAGGAGCCCGGCAGCGCCGCAGCACGGCAAGAACCCGGCCCGAGGAGCCGGCCTGGCACGATACGGTGGGCCCGGCGAAAGGGAGCTGCTGATGTTCGAACGCTTCACCGCAGGCGCCCGCCAGGTGGTGGTTGGGGCGCAGGACGAAGCGCGGCGGCTCAAACACGACCACATCGGGCCTGAGCACCTGCTGGGGAGCCTGCTGCGTGACAGCACAGCAGCCCAGGTGCTGGCCTCGATCGGCATCAGCGTGGACACGGTCCGCGCACAGGTCGAGCAGCGCACCGGCACAGGCCAGCACGCTGCGGCTGGTGATCTGGCGTGGAGCGCGGGAGCCAAGAAGGCGCTTGAGCTGGCGGGCAGCGAAGCCCCCGGGAAGGCGCCGATCACCTCT
>WRCL01000126.1 GCA_009783975.1 Micrococcales bacterium | reverse complement strand
GGCGCCGGCTGCGCCCGGTCAACCACTACGTCCTGGGCTGGTTGCCGCGCTGGGCCTACGCGATCACCACCGCACGCGCCGCCAGGGTCGTCAACGCGGTGCTCGGCGTGCGTGCCGTCGCGCGCGTCGTGCTGCGCGCCGGGGGCATGGACCCGCGCCGCGACATGGTCACCTTCGCCCCCACCCCGTTCCGCGCCTCTGCGCAGGCACGCTCCCTGGCCCACACGGCTGGTTCGTCTGGGCGCCCACCGGTCGTGCTGTGGGCCGACTCGTTCAACGACAACCTCACCCCTGACGTCGCTGCGGCCGTCGCCCAGGTGCTGCACGACGCCGGGTACGACGTCCTGGTCCCCGACGACGCCTGCTGCGGCCTGACCTGGATCTCCACCGGCCAGCTCGACGGCGCCAAACGCCGCCTGCGCCACCTGCTCGACGTCCTGGCCCCTTTCGCGACCAACGCTGTGCCCATCGTCGGCGTCGAACCGTCGTGCACGGCCGTGCTGCGCGCCGACCTGCGCGACCTGCTGCCCGACGACCCCCGCGCCACGACCGTCGCCGACGCCACCATGACCCTCGCCGAGCTGCTCGCCGCCGAACCCCCGCTGGGCCCGGGCCCGCGCTGGACCCCGCCGGACCTGTCCGCGCTGCGCATCGTCGCCCAGCCCCACTGCCACCACCACTCGGTCATGACCTGGGCCGCCGACCGCGCCCTGCTCGAACGCACCGGAGCCCAGGTCACCGAGCTCAGCGGTTGTTGCGGCCTCGCCGGCAACTTCGGCATGGAGCACGGCCACTACGACGTCTCGGTCGCCGTCGGCAACCAGGCCCTCGTCCCGGCCCTGCGCGGTGCCGCCCCCGGCACCGTGTATCTCGCCGACGGCTTCTCCTGCCGCACCCAGGCCCAGCACCTGACCGGAACCCCCGGCGTCCACCTGGCCCAGCTGCTCACCGGTTCCCACGCGACGTAGCACAGGGACCCCTCCTCGGTGCCTTGAGACCTCTTTGGTGTGCTAGAGCGATGCCGCAGACTGTGCTAGATCGATACTGCGATGTGTGCTGGAGCGACAGTGAATAGTGTGCTAGAGCGCAAATGCCCTTATGATCAGCCTGTGGCCGACCCAGGCTCTACCACCTGCGTGATGCCAACGGACGCCGCGAGATCGACTTCATCCTTGAATACCCGGGCGGCCGCGTCGCCGCGGTCGAGGTCAAAGCCTCCAGCACCGCCACCAACGCCGAGGCCAAGCACATGCGCTGGCTGCGCGACGAGCTCGGGGACCGGTTCGTCGCAGGAGTGGTCCTGTGCACCGGCGCCCTCACCCGCGAGATCGACGACCGCGTCTTTGCCGCCCCCATCAGCACCTGTTGGGCCACCGTCGGGTAACAGACCCGGCGCGGCCCCGACCCACCGCTCCGCGAGATGGGGCTCACGGGTGGTCGGGTGCCCACTTGGCGGCTGGTGAGCCAGGAGCGCCGCCGTGCATCCACACGATCTGGCCGCGGGCGTCGGCGACGATGGTGGTTGTGGTGTTGTCGGACTCTGCGGTGAAGACGAACACCGCCTCAGTTGTGGCCCGTCGTTCGTCGTCCGACTTCGGGCGGCGGACGGTCAGCTCGAGGTCCTCGACGCCGTAGGCAACGTCGGAGGGCGCCAGGGTCAGCGTCGGCATCTGGGCAGCAAGCTGTGCGGCAGCCGTCCAGTCCACCGCCGTGACGTCGAACAAGGTGTCTGGGCGGAGCGAGCCGTTCCCCGAGTCGCGCTGGACAATCCCGTAGCTCCATGTGAACCAGTGGTAGATGTACGCGTCTGGAACGAGCTGGACCCGCGCCCGAGCGTTGGATGGGGAGAAGTGGAGCTCGACGAACTGTGTGCTCCCGGCTGCAGCGACGAGGTCGTCGACCACCTGGGGAACAAGGGCGTAGAAACCCAGGACCTTCCAGGTGGCCGCGGGTGAGCCTGGGACCCCGCCAGACATCTTCACGATCCGCCCAGCAGAGTCCGCAGTCACACTGGTGCCGCTGTCCGCGTCCCGGAGCGAGATCTGTGCGACCTCTGCGTAGGACGAGCGGCTGACAGTGACCGAGACGCCCCGCTTCACCTCGGTGGTCCCGCCGAGCTGGGGTATCTGTGCGACGAGCGTTGCGACCGCGGGCCAGTCCACAGTTGTGACGTCGAACAGCGTGTCGCGCAGGGCTTGGGGCCGGGGCTGGTTGTCAATCGGACCGTCACGTTCGACATCGCCCGCGTTCCAGGTGAACCGGTCGACCGTCGTGGCACCTGGAGCGCTCGGTGCCTCCGCCCGCGCGCGACCGTCGTCTCGCAGCCATATCTCGACGAACTGGGGTCCTCCCACCGCCTGCACAAGGTCGGCCACAACCTGCGGTATGCACTCGACGGCCTTCACGCAGCTGTCGGGGCTCGCGGTCGTCTGCCCCGACCCCGACGTGGACGACCCCGCCGAGCCCCACCAGATCCCCGCTGCCACCCCACACACGACGAACACCGTCACGAGCGCGACGACGACGCGCACCGGTGACACGTTCGTCTGCGGTGTCGACGACGTCGGCACCGAGGTCTTGGGGGCCGGGCGCGGCTTGCTCGGCCCCACCGCGTCATGTGGGCCAAGCGGTGTGCCGGTGATCTGCTGCAGGTCGGTCGGTGTGAGCGTGGTGTCCAGGTGGATCGGCCCGTTGGCGCCGACCTCCAAGAACGGCACCCGGACGCACGCCACAGGAGCCGACACCAGCTCAGCCTTCGCCGTCTGCGCAGCGTCGCGCAGCCGCAACCGCACGACCTGGTTCGCCGACAGGTCCACGCCGTGGCGTCTCATCACCCGGTCAAGCAGGAAGTTGACGATCTGGTCGACGTCGTCGGACCCAGGCGTGCCCCACGGCGGCAAACCGTCAGCACTGCCATGCGGACCCGGTGCAGGTGGCACACTCACAAGCCCGATCCTACCCAGCCGCTTTGCCCACCATTGCCCAAAATGGGCAGGACGCTGGGGACGGTTCCTATGTCCTGCGAGGTCAGAGGCTCTTCAGCCCAGAGCGCTGTGGGGTCAGACAGCCAAGCCCTGTCCCTGCTGGTCGGGGCGGCGGTGGCCGACGTGCGTGATGGAAGCCAGCGGCACCTGGGCGGCACCTTTCGGGCAGTTGTGAGCAAAACGCCTCGGTAGTATCGGCCTTGTGACGCCAGCGCATGGAAACCCCGACGGTTCCCCGCCGTGGGGTACCCCTGGGCCGGGCGATGAGGTGGACCTGATTGTCGACTTCCTGCTCGCCCGGGTGAAGAGACGCCACCGCGTGGACCTGTCGGCGAACCAGACCGTGCGGGGGCGGCTGCGCGACGCCGCGGAGCAGGCTCAGCACGAACTGTTGTCGGCTGCGGTTGCGCATGTCCGTGTGCCCTTCCTGGAGCTGGGCGGGGACGGCCCGATCAACTTGGACACCACACTCACCCAGGCCGAGCTTGAGCAGATCACGGGGAAACCACCTGGGCCGCGCGACGCGGTGGAGCCTGACAAGCCGGACCCGAGCCGCAAGACAATGCGGACCGCTGAGACGTCGGCGCCAGCTCGGGCCCACCGAGGACCCCACACACGGCAACGGCAGGCCAAGCGCCGCAGGAACAATCCTCCTGGTCGACGCCAGCCAGCAGCGGGACCGGCAGCCAGCGCCTTGGTGCGCAAGTCGCGGGGGGCGCGGACCAGCGTCTCATGGTCGCGGGTCGTCGCAGTGCTCGTTGTGCTCCTGGTGTGCGGGGTGGGAGCGCGGATCTGGTGGAACTCGGAGCAGGGCAGTGCGGACGTGGGCGGCTGCGTGACCGCTGTGGACTGCATGCCGCAGGTGGTGGCGGACCTTGTCGAGGCGGTGGGAGGAACCCAGTTTCTCGAAATCCAGCTGGGCCGCGACGGCCATGCTGTCGCGGAGGCGCCGAATGGTCCCGCGACGGACAGGGTCGAACGCTTGACCTGGCGCGCCGGCGAGATTAGCCATGGTCTGGCCAGCCAACCAACACCCGAGGCTTTGCGTGACATGCTGTTCGACGTCACGGCGGTGGACTGGGTCTCGATCGAACACCTCGCTGCACAGATGCCTGAGCTCGGCGGTACCGATGTGGACCGTATCTCGGTCGATGTCAGTCGTTCACGCTACGGAGACGTAGGCGTCTCGCTGACACACTTCCGCCTCCACGTCGTCGCTGACCCCGCCGGTCGGATCGTGTGGATGAGCGGCGGTGACCGCGGATCACCAGCAGCCACCTGGGAGGTCGCAGGTTTCTATGATCTCGTTCCTGCGGTGGTCGACGACTTCGTCGTGGCGGCCGCAAGCACCCAGTTCGTCGAGCTCCGTTTCCTCTCCTGCTACGCCAACGCGACGGCCCAGAGCGGCGCGCGCACCGGGGCAGAGCTCAGCTGGGACCATGGCGTCGTCACCCCATCGTCCACAGGGCTCTCGATCGAGCCCGATGCCTTGTTCGACATCACCGGGGTGGACTGGACGGTGGCCGGACAGCTCGCTGCCCAGATGGCAACCCTGACCCTGGCCCCTTCCGAGCTGGAGCACGCCCGTGGCATTGAGTACCTCACACTGACGGTCCACCGCCCCACGTCGGACCAAGAACGACGGGCCACAACCGAGGTGGTGTTCGTCTTCACCGCGAAATCCCGCGGCAGCGCGACCACCGTCGTCGCCGACGCCACCGGGGAGATCGTGTGGATGCACGGCGGCGCCCGCGGCTCGCCAGCAGCCACGTGGGCAGCCGACCACCCGTGAGCCGGGACCCTGCGTCGGCGCGGCAGCATCGTCATCGGCGACAAGTTGCCAGATGCGACCTGAGACACCAGATGCGACGTCGGAACGTCGCATCTGGTGTTTCAGGGCGCATCTCGCGGGCGGGGGACGTTGATCCTTGGGACTGGGTCAAGGGTGAAGGCTGGGGTGAAGGCGGCCGCGTTGCCATTGACACCGACGGACCAGGACGAGAAAGTCGGCCAGACGCAGCCTGGCGGGGCTTGGGGAGCCGTGTCAATCGCACCATGCACAGGAGGAACCGATGGCGGACGGCCACGTGCCGCGAGGAGCGCTACGCGCCGGCGACCGCCGCCGTGCTGGCGAGGGGCGTAGAGCGACGTCGACGGTCGCAGCGCGCGAGGTGGCATGGTGACCGCGCGATACCTGCTCGGATGGCTGCTCATCCTCACCGTCGGGTTGGCGCTGACGACGTTGGCCCTCCCGGCGCTCATGGACGTGGTGTCGATCGTGTTCAGCGGGGGGACCGACGCGAGCCTGTCGGTGGGCTTCGTCGACGGGGCGCTTGGGTTGTGGCCCGGCGGGCATATCGTCCGGGCTGTGATGAAGCTCGCGCCACTGACACCGGCGGGGATTGTCGCGGACCTCGTCGGGGTCGTCGTCATCGCGTTCATCAAGTTCCTGCTTCCCATCGGTGCGCTTGAGATCAAGCAGTACCGTATCGTCAAATATGGGTTGATCGACATGACGGTCACGTGGATCTTGGGGCTCGGGTGGATCTGGGCTCTGGGAAATTACGTGAAGCCGCTGTTCGAGTCCACGGTGGGGAAAATTGCGCTGTGGCCGATCAGCACCGGCATCCTTGTCCTCATAGGCCTGGCTCTGTGGAAAGCGATGCAAAGCCCGAACCTGTCGCCCCGGCGGTTGGTGCCCGGTGCCGACGTCCCGTTCCGCTTCACGATGGCGCTCGGAAAATTCTTTCTCGGACTGTTCGTGCTCATCGTGTGGGGGGTGAACGGGACCGCTGGAGGCGTGACGATGTTCCTGGCGATCCTCGCCTGTGGGGCGATCACCGTGGTCGAGGCTGGCGAAAGAGAACGATCCGCATGGAGGAGGCGATAGATACCACACGAGCATCCGGCACGGAACGTTCCTCAGAAGAGCCGGGTGTGCCTCGACGCGGGTGAGCTGCGCGTGCGGTGCCGATATATCACCCCCGTGTGCCGTTGACAGTGCACCGCGATCCGGTACGATCCAGTATTGGGCCCATGATTCCGTCCGGCGCCCCGCCCACCTGGAGGAAGCAGACGACGGTATCATGAGCGGAACATCT
>WRCL01000125.1 GCA_009783975.1 Micrococcales bacterium | reverse complement strand
TGAGCGTCGAGGCCCTGCTGTTCCAGACCGGCTACCTCACGATCACCGGCACCGAGCTCGTCGGCGGCGAGACTTTCTACATCTTGGGCTACCCGAACCGCGAGGTCCGCAGTGCGCTGAACTGCGTCCTGCTCGGCTGGCTGAGCAACAACCCAGCCGGCGTCGACGACAACCGCCGGCGCCTGCGGGTGATCCTCGAAGCTGGGGACCTGGCCGCCCTCGGCGAATTCTTCACGTCATTGTTCGCCGGGATCCCGTACAACTGGTACACCAAGAACGACATCGCCGAGTACGAGGGGTTTTACTCGTCCGTGTTCTACGCGGCCCTGGCTGCCACCGGCCTGGAACCCATCCCCGAAGACTCCTCGAACCACGGCCGCCTCGACCTGGCCGTCCGGGCCGGCGCACACCTGTACCTGATCGAGCTCAAGGTCGACCAGCCCCCTGGCAGCGCCCTCGACCAGATCAAAGACCGCGGGTACGCCGACAAGTACGGCGGTGGCACACCCATCCACCTCCTCGGCGTCGAGATCTCCAGCAAGACGCGCAACCTCGTTGCCTTCGACACCGAGACTCTCGACCCACAATGACTGAGGACTAGGCCTCGGCAGGCTCGGCACCAGTGCCAAGGCCGGTGCGGGCGGAGGCGTCGGCGACGAGGGTGGCCAGGGCTGCGCGGATGGTTTCGGTGGCGTGGGTGACCGCTTCGCGGCGGGGCAGGTCGTCGCGGGTGACGTCGATGGGGTCGCCGAACTCGATGACCAGGCGGCGGCGTGGTGGAGGGGTCTGGTTGATGTCTTCGCCGGGGCGGCGGGTGCCGAGGATCGCGACGGGGACGACCTGGGCGTGGCCGTGGACCGCGAGCCATGCCGCGCCAGCCCGGGTGGACTGGACCTTGCCTGAGCCGCGTTCGCCTTCGGGGAAGATACCGATCGCTCCCCCGCGTTTGAGGACACCCAGGCCCTGGGTGAGGGCGGCGCGGCCGTTGGCCCTGTCGGTCTTGATCTGGCCTGCGGTGCGCAGGAGCAGGCCGAACGGGCCGTGGAACAGCTCTTGTTTGACGAACAGGTGCAGCGGGCGCGGGGCCATCCCGATGAGCATCGGGCCGTCCATCCAGTGCTGGTGGTTCGCGGCGAGGATCACCGGGCCGGTGCGTGGGACGCGGTCCTTGCCGATCGGCCGGGCGTTCCACACGATGCGGAACAAGAACCGGCCGAGCCACCGAGACCAGGCCGGGCCGAACCAGCCTGGGGTTTTCGGGGCACCACGTGCACCCGAGGTTGTCGACAGGCCTGACGCGTCGGGCTCTCGCGCGGCTGCCGGGGCAGGTGCGGCGGCGACCGGTCCCCCGGACGCCTCGAGCCTGGGGGTGGCAAGCTCGGGCGCAGCGGGGGCCGGGTCGGACGCAGAACCCGACACGGCTTGGGTGACCAAGGCCAGGACTGCGGCGACCGTCTGGTCCAGGTCGAGGTCGGTGGAGTCGACGACGGTGACCCCGGGGGCGGCCTGGTGGAACTCCACGACGGTCGAGTCCTCGGCGTCACGGCGCAAGACCTGGTCACGGGTGGCGGCGACCGCTTGTTCTGAGGCCTCACCGTGCAGCTCGGCGGCGCGACGTGCGAGGCGGACGGCCGGCGACGCGGTGAGCAGCACCCGGACCTGGGCGTCGGGGGCGACGACTGTGGTGATGTCGCGGCCTTCGACAACGACACCGCAGCCGGCGGAGAACCCACCGGCGCGTTCGGCGGCGACGATGGCCTGCTGGCGGGCGACGAGCTCGGCGCGCACGTCGAGGTTCGTCGCGACCTTGGAGACAACAGCCGAGACCTCGGGGCGGCGGATCGCCTCGGCGACGTCGACGCCGGACACCTCGATCGTCGGGGCGACCGGGTCCAGGCCCATGACCAGGGGCATCGCAGCGACGGCGGCGGCGGTCGCTGGGGCGTCGGCCAGGTCGACGTCGTGGTGCTCGCACCACCAGGTCGCCGCGCGGTACATGGCACCGGTGTCGAGGTACGCCAAGGCCAGCGCGGTCGCCACGCCTTTGGCGACCGACGACTTACCTGACCCTGCGGGGCCGTCGATCGCAACTACCAGACCATCCATCACACACTCCATCTTGAGGTGGGCGGTGGGCGGGATTGTCTTCGCCCTGTCCCGCCCCGATTGTCTGCCCGTCCTCATCGCACGACCGTCCAGCTGCGGGCGGTGAGCTCGGTCTCCAGGTGGGCGGCGGCTTCGGGGACGACCGAGACGTGGGCGATACCGGCGAGGCGACCTGCGGCGTGCTCGATGACCAGGTCTTCGAGGTTGACGCCGGTCTCGCCGATTGCCGCCAACAATGCCGCCAGGGACCCGGGGGTGTCGGGGACCAGGACGCTGACCTGGGCGTACGTGCGGCTGACGCCGCCGTGCTTGCCGGGGACGCGGGCGACGCCGTCGTTGCCGGCTGCCATGGTGCGGGCAAGGGTCGCAAGGACACCGTCGGCGGGCGTCGCCGGACCGGTGGCGGCGCCCAGGGCGGCGAGGACCACGTCGAGGTCGCCGCGCAGGGCCGCGAGCTCGGTGCGCACCGCGGCGGCGTTGGCGGCGAAGATCGCGGTCCACAGCTGGGGGTCGGACGCGGCGATGCGGGTGACGTCACGCAGGCCCTGGCCTGCGAGCTCCAGGGCTTGCGGTGGCGCGTCACGCAGACGCGCGGCGACGAGGCTCGCGACGAGCTGGGGCAGGTGCGAGACGGTTGCCACTGCGTGGTCGTGGGTTGTCGCGTCCATGGCCAGCGGGACTGCACCAAGGTCGACGGCGAGGTTGCGCACCGCGAGGACGGCCTCGGGGCGGGTGGCGCCGGAGTTGACGATCACCCACGGGCGTCCGGCGAACAGGTCGGGCAGGGCCGCGGCCGGACCTGAGCGTTCGCGCCCAGCCATGGGGTGCGACCCGACGTACCGGGTGAGGTCTGCCCCGGCGGCGCGCACGTCAGCCAGGACCGTGCCCTTGACCGACGCGACGTCGGTGACGATCGCCGACGGGTGCGCAGCAAGCTCGGCGACGACGACACCAGCAGTGACGTCCGGCGGGGCGGCGACAACAACAAGGGTTGGTTCGTCGTCGTCACATGCGAGGCGACCAGCGCCGACGTCCCGGGCGAGCGCCACTGCGGTGGGCGACGGGTCAGCGAGCCCCACGTCGATACCGAACCGGCGCAGGCCCAGCCCGACCGACGCACCAAGCAGACCAGTGCCGACGACGCGGACCGGGCCGCACGTCGCCGCATGCTCGTCACCGGGCTGGGGACCGATCACAGCCCGGCCGCCGACATCAGCGACCCAACTTCGGGCGCTGACAGCACCCGGGTGCGCCCAGGCGGCAGCTGGCCCAGGCGGATCGGCCCGAACCGGGTGCGGACGAGCCGGACGACCGGGTGGTCGACCTGTTCCATCAGGCGCCGCACAACACGGTTACGGCCCGAGTGCAGGTCGACCTCGACAAGCGTCGAACGGTACCCGACCTGGACGACCTGGAACCGGTCGACCTGCACGGGGCCGTCGTCCAGCTCGATCCCTGCGCGCAGCTTTTTGGCCAGATGGGGGCGGACCTGCCCTTCGACCTCGGCGAGGTAGGTCTTGACGACCTCGTGCGACGGGTGGGTCAGGCCGTGGGCGAGGTCACCGTCGTTGGTGAGCAGCAGCAGGCCTTCGGTCTCCTCGTCCAGGCGCCCGACGTGGAACAACCGCTCAGGGCGGTCGGCGACGTACTGGGCGAGGTCTGGGCGGCCCTGCTCGTCGTGCATGGACGAGACGACCCCGACGGGTTTGTTCAACGCCATGGTCACCAGCGACGTGTCGAGCAGCACCCGTCGCCCGTCGACGTGGATGACCGCTGCGACCGGGTCGACCCGCACCCCGAGCTGGACGACCTGGCCGTCGACGGTGACGTGGCCGTCGGCGATGAGGTCTTCGCAGGCCCGGCGCGAACCGACCCCCGCCCCGGCGAGGACTTTTTGCAGCCGCACCCCAGCGGGGTCGTGCACGTCAAGACCAGGCTCGTTGTCGCGGGACTGGGCCGGGCGGCGGGGCGCACCAGAGCGACGGTCCGGTTTGCGCGTGCTCATCGTCGGGTCCCTTCGTCGACGTCGTCGAGCTCGTCCAGGCCCGGCAGGTGCGGGGCCAGCGGCGGCAGCTCGTCCAACGACGTCATGCCCATCCGTTCCAAGAAGTATCCCGTGGTGGCGAACAGCACCGCGCCGGTGACCGGGTCGTGGTCCACCTCGGCAACCAGACCACGGCTGGTCAAGGTGCGCATCACCGCGTCGACGTTCACCCCCCGGACGGCCGAGACCTGCCCGCGGCTGACCGGCTGGCGGTAGGCGACGACGGCGAGGGTCTCCAGCGCCGCCTGGGTCAGGCGCGCGGTCTGCCCGTCGATGACGAACCGTCCGACGACGTCAGCGCACGCCGGCGCCGAGTAGATCCGCCACCCGTCGGCGACCTGGCGCAGCACATAACCCCGCGGGCGTCCCCCACGTTCACCGCGACACTCTGCGGCGAGGTCTTCGCAGATCGTCGTGACCTCGTCGGTGGGCAGGGCGAGCAGCGCAGCCAGGCGCACGACGGGCACCGGTTCGTCGGCGACCATGAGCACCGCCTCGACCGCGGCGGCCGCACCCCCGGGCAGGTCAGCGACGTCGAACCCGAGCTCGTCGATACCGGCGAGCTCGGGTTCTGGTGTCGGGTCGGTCATGACGTCTCCTGCACAGGGTCGGGTCCGGTCTCGGGCTGGTCGTCGTCGTAGTCGGTGGTGAGGTACACGTCGTCGTCGCTGCCGGTCCACCGCACGGTGAGGTCACCGAGGGCGACGACCTGGTCGAACGCCACGGCCCCTTCGCGGTACAGCTCGAGCAACGCCAAGAACCGCGCGACGACGACGATCGTCGACCCAGCGTCGGCGACCAACGTCCGGAACGACACCGACGGGTGGCGGCGCAACCGGTCGGCGAGAACCGCTGCCTGCTCACGTACCGACACAGCACTGACGTGCAGGTGCGACAGGTCCATACCGGCTGGGGCTGGTTTGGGGGCCAGCGCGCGGGCGGCGAGCAGCGCGAGGTCGTCAGGGCCAAGGCTCCACACAAGCTCGGGCAGCAGCACGGCGAGCTGGGGTTCGAGCGTCACCGACCGTGGACGGCTCAGCGCCGCGGCGGCCCAGCGTTCTTTGAGGGTCGCGGCGATCTGCTTGTACGCGCGGTACTGCAGCAACCGGGCGAACAGCAGGTCACGGGCTTCGAGCAGCTCGATGTCTTCAGCGTCTTCGACATCGCCCGCGGGCAGCAGCCGGGCGGCTTTGAGGTCGAGCAGCGTCGCGGCGACGACGAGGAACTCGCTGGCCTGCGACAGGTCCCACCCGTCAGCGTCCGCCGCGCGCAAGTACCCGAGGAACTCGTCGGTGACCTGCGCGAGGGCGACCTCGGTGATATCGAGCTTGTGCTTGGCGATCAGGCCCAGCAGCAGGTCGAACGGGCCGGAGAACACATCGAGGTGCACAGCGAACCCTTGCAGCCCCACGGCGTCCCCAGCACCGGACATGCTGGCTCCAGGTGACTCCAGCGTGCCCGGTGCGAGGTCAGGCTGCGGCACCACGGGCGACGAGCTCACGGGCCAGCTGGCGGTAGGCCTCGGCGCTGGCATGTGTGGGAGCGTAGGTGGTGATCGGTTCGGCAGCCACCGTCGCGTCGGGCAGCTTGACGGTCCGTGGGATCGTCGTCTGCAGCAACGTGTCACCAAACCGTTCGTAGACGACCTAGACCATCTCACGTGAGTGCAACGGACGCGGGTCGAACATCGTCGCGATGATCCCGTCGATCCGCAGGCGCGGGTTGAGCCGGTCAGAGACCTTGTCGATCGTCGTCTCTTTGAGCAGCCCCACCCCGCGCAGCGCGAAGAACTCGCACACCAGCGGGATGAGCACCCCGTGGGCTGCGGTGAGGGCGTTGATCGTCAGCAGGCCCAGCGACGGCTGGCAGTCGATGAGGACGACGTCGTAGTCGTCGAGCACCGGCCGTACCGCCCGTGACAGCACCTGTTCGCGCGCGACCTCGTTGACCAGC
>WRCL01000124.1 GCA_009783975.1 Micrococcales bacterium | reverse complement strand
TTGGGCGTGCAGCTGCTGTGCTTGGAGCTGCTGTGCGTGGACCTGTTGGGCGTGCAGCTGGGCTTGTTGCTGTGCCTGGAGCTGTTGGGCCTGAGGGTGCTGCGCTGCGAGCTGCTGTGCCTGCGCCTGTTGGGCGCCGAGCTGCTGTGCGTGCAGCCGTTGGGCTTGCTGCTGTGCCTGGAGCTGCGCCTGTTGCTGGGCGGCCGCCTGTCCGCCGGGCTGTGGGGTCTGTCCCGGAGCTGCCCATGGAGACGGGCCCGGATACTGGGACACGGTGTCACCTTCCTGGTGCTGAGTTGGCATGAGACCGGTGCTGTGCGCTTGAGACATCTCGTCGCACGGCACCCGTGCTCTGTCGTGGTGCAGGTGGTCACCGCTGCGAAATACCGCCTGAGTGGTCGTGCACGGAACGGACGCTAGCACCCGCTTAGCCCCCGGGGCAGGTGTTTTGTGTACGAGTTTCAGAACATATGTGCCAGCCTGAAAAACCTGTGCCAGGCAGAAACATCGCATCACCTGGACGAGGGAAGACAGGTCGAAAGCTGTGCGCTGCGCACCAGGTGCTGTGCGTGTGCCGGGGGAGTCCACGCCGCCACGCCCGGGGGCTAGACTGCCCGCACGGGAGGCAGACAGGTCGCAGCGCAAGGAGTGCCATGACGACAGCACCACAAGACCGCGAACCGGCGCCTGTTCCCACCGAGGAACCAGCCCCAGACGACCCAGCTCCAGACGAGCCAGCGCCCGACGTTCCCGCGGAGCTGGCCAGTGGTGTCGCGCCCGACGTTCCAGTGGTGCCCGATGACGCTGGGCCGCCCGACGCCCCTGCGCTGCCCGATGGTCCGGCGGTGCCCGAGGCTGCTGCTGTGCCCAACACTGCTGCTGTCCAGAACGGCGCCGTGCCTGACGGCGCGGTGGCTGACGGCGCTGTGCCCGACGGCGCGGTGGCTGACGGTGTTCTGGGGGAACCATCGCCTGCCTCGGCTGCGCCGCTGCCAGTGGTGTCGCTGTATGCTCCCGGACCTGGGCGAGCACCGTCGGAGCCCGACGGACCGGGCCCTGACGCGACGGTCGCCATGGACCCGGTCGCGACGACCGCCCCGCTGCCGATGCCGACACCTGGCCGGTCCGCGGTGCCTGGCCTGCCGATGGGCGCTCCGGTGGGGACACCTGTGCCGGGGATGTCTGGTCCGCCGGTGCCTGCTCCGCCCCCGGTACCTGGCCAGCCGATGGGTCAACAGCCGGTACCTGGTCAGCCAATGGGTCCCCCTGGGACGTTGGCGTACCCGGTCCCCATGGGTCCGGCTCCTGGCCCACCCGGCCCCGGGTACGGTGGGCCACCTGGGCCTGCGCCGGGGTTCACCGGGCCGTATGGTCCGCCGCCGCAATGGGCAGGCCAGCAGCCCAAGCGGACACGTACGGCGCTGTGGGTCGCGCTTGCCGGGGTCGTGGTGCTCGCGATCGCCGGTGCCGCGGTGTTCATGCTGGGGGTCAAGCTCCCCGCCGACCGGAAGGCGAACCGTGAGAAAGCGGCTGTCGCAGCCGCCGAGAATTTCTACCAGGCGCTTGCGAAAGCCGATGCGGCCACTGCGTTGGGTCTGCTCTACGCCACACCCCGCTCGACACAGCTGCTCACCGACGAGGTGCTCGCCACGTCCACCACAGCTGCGCCGATCACCGATGTCTCCATCACCTTCGTCCCGCCAGCCAGTGCGACGCGCGACGGGGAACCGGCCACCGCACAGCCGACGGGAACGGACACCGTCCAGGTCGAGGTGTCGTACTCCTTGGGTGGGACAGCGGTCGTGCACCCGCTCACCATGCGCACCCACGACGGGGCCTGGAAAGTCGTCGGGGGCACAGCCACGCTCGACCTCACCGAGGGCTGGGTCTGCAACCCCGGGACGTCGCACCAG
Organism: Micrococcales bacterium; assembly: GCA_009783975.1. Lineage (GTDB taxonomy): Bacteria > Actinomycetota > Actinomycetes > Actinomycetales > Cellulomonadaceae > Cellulomonas. The sequence goes on along the minus strand of WRCL01000124.1, from coordinate 4,214 downwards.
ACCAGCTGCACGGCGACGTCGGGACCTGGGCTGGAGGTCAACGGCCAGACCGTCGACAACCCCGAGCTCGTCGTGCTGTTCCCCGGGAGCTACACCGTGACGACGCGCTCGGCACACCTCGTCGTTGGCGAGAACGCTTTCACCATCACCGACCCAGCCAAGATCCACGTCGTCGCCGGGATCACCGTCGCGCTCGACGAGGCCGGCGTCGAGTCGTTCCGTGCCGCTGTGCGCGACTCGCTCGACGCGTGCCTGGAGGTGATGGTGTACTCCACCGAGTGCGGTATGACGGTGCCCAGGTTCGTCGGCACGAGCTCGGAGGTCACCGACGGCACGATCAGGCGGACGATGACACCAGAGGCCGAGACCTGGCGCACCACTGCCAGACCGTGGCTCACCGATATGGGCACAGCCCGGGCGGCCGCGCCCGAGGGGGGTGTGACCGTCTTCGTGTCGGGGACGAGGAACGGCCGGCCCGTCGAAGGGGCGATCGTCGAAGCCGACGGCTCGAAAACGGTGTATTCCATCAGGGCACCACAGGTGACGTGGGACGGCTCGGGCAAACCGGCAGTGAGCTGGCGGTAGGGCTGGCGTCGTGGACCTGTTCGACGCGGGAGGGCTGACGAGCCCGGTCAGGGTTGACCCAGCGCACACGCCCCTTGCGGTGCGGATGCGCCCGGCGACCCTTGCTGAGGTCGCCGGCCAAGAGCACCTTCTCGTCGCAGGTTCACCGTTGCGGCGGCTGGCCGAACCCGGTGACGAGGTCCTCGCCGCACCGTCGCTGCTGCTGTGGGGTCCGCCAGGCACGGGCAAGACGACGCTGGCGTACCTCGTCGCCCACGGACGGCGGTTCGTCGAGCTCTCCGCGGTCAGCGCAGGGGTCAAAGACGTCCGTGCAGCCCTCGACGACGCGCGCCGGCTCCTGGCGCGCACCGGGACGCAGACGGTGCTGTTCATCGACGAGGTCCACCGTTTCAGCCGGACCCAGCAAGACGCGCTGCTGCCCGCGGTGGAGAACCGCTGGGTGACCCTCATCGCTGCGACGACCGAGAACCCGTCGTTCTGCGTCGTGTCACCGTTGCTGTCACGGTCGTTGCTGCTCACCTTGCACCCCCTGGCCGACGCTGATGTCGCAGGTCTGGTCCGTCGGGCCGTCGACGACGAGCGTGGCCTGGCCGGTGTGGTGGCCCTGGACGACGCCGCGTGCGACCACATCGTGCGCCTCGCCGGCGGGGACGCCCGCCGCGCCCTGACCATCACCGAAGCCGCTGCCGGGGCTGCCCTGCGCGACGCGGCGCCCGACGAGGTCCCAACCGTGAGCGTCACCTGCGTCGAACAGGCCGTCGACGTCGCTGCGGTGCGGTACGACCGGGCAGGTGACCAGCACTACGACGTCATCTCCGCTTTCATCAAGTCCATGCGCGGCTCCGACGTCGACGCGGCCCTGCACTACCTGGCCAGGATGCTCGCCGCGGGGGAGGACCCCCGGTTCGTCGCCCGGCGCATCCTCGTCGCCGCCGCCGAAGACGTCGGCATGGCCGACCCCTCAGCGCTGCAGACAGCGGTCGCCGCAGCCCAAGCCGTGGCGCTGCTGGGGATGCCCGAAGCGCGGATCGTCCTGGCCGAGGCGGTCGTGCACCTGGCGACGGCGCCAAAGTCCAACGCCGCGTACACCGCCGTCGACAAAGCCCTCGCCGACGTGCGCGCAGGCAAGACCGGGACCGTCCCACCCCACCTGCGCGACGCGAGCTATGCCGGCGCCGGACGCCTCGGGCACGGCCAGGGCTACCAGTACGCCCACGACGCTGCCCACGCCGTGGCCGCCCAGCAGTACCTGCCCGACGTGCTCGTGGGGACGCGGTACTACGAGCCCACCGACCGCGGGTACGAACGCCAGGTCGCCGAACGGCTCGGACGGATCCGCCGGCACCTGGCCGGTTCGTCGTCGCCGCACGACGTGGGCTAAGATGACGCGGCTGCTCATGACGGCTTCGGTCGTCGCCGGGCACCGCCTGGGGTCTTAGCCACACGGTCGGCCCCGCCCCCACAGCTGCTCTGCTGTGGGTGTGACGTGAACAACGACAGGACGAACATGACGAGTGTGACCCGTTCGCGCCGTCAGGTCCGGTTGAGCCGTGCGCTCGGCCTGGCCCTGACGCCCAAAGCCGTCAAGCACTTCGAGAAGCGCCCCTACCCGCCCGGTGAGCACGGCCGTGCCCGCCGGCGCACCGAGAGCGACTACGCGGTGCGGCTGCGCGAGAAGCAGCGCCTGCGCGCCCAGTACGCGCTGCGTGAGAAGCAGCTGGCCAGGGCGTACGCGGCTGCGCGCAAAGCCTCGGGCCTGACCGGTGAGGCCCTCGTCGAAGACCTCGAGACCCGCCTGGACGCCTTGGTGCTGCGTTCTGGGTTCGCCCGGACCATCCTCCAGGCCCGCCAGGCGGTCACCCACCGCCACATCCTCGTCGACGGCAAGATCGTCGACCGCCCCTCGTTCCGGGTCAAGGTCGGCCAGACGATCCAGGTCAAGCCCAAGAGCCAGGCGACGGTCCCGTTCCAGATCGCAGCGGCCGGCGCCCACCGCGACGTGCTGCCCGCAGTGCCCGGGTACCTCGACGTGCAGCTGGAGAAGCTGTCGGCGTTGTTGACCCGTCGGCCCAAACGCGCTGAGGTGCCGGTCACCTGTGACGTGCAGCTCGTCGTGGAGTACTACGCCCGCTGACCTTGATGCCGAGGAGGGTCTCATGTCCGGTGGCGACATCGCGGGTCTGATCGCGGCGGCGGCTTTTGTGCTGCTCGTCGGGATGCTGGCCGTGCCGCTGCTCAAGCTCGGCGGGGTGCTCGACGAGGCCCGCACCGCGGTGCGGGCGGTGACCGAGCACACCTTGCCGGTCATCGACGAGGCCGCTGGTCTCGTCGCCTCGTCGAACACCCAGGTCGCCCGGGTCGACACGATAGCGACCTCAGCTGCTGAGGTGTCCCAGGACGTGGCTGCGCTGACCGCGCTGTTCTCAGCGACGGTCGGCCGGCCGCTGCTCAAGCTTGCCGCGTTCAGCGCGGGGGTGCGTCGGGCGTTCGGGCGCGCGCGATGACCCGCCGGCTGTTCTGGGTCGGGGTGGGTGTGGGCCTGGCCGTCGTCGTCATCTACAAAGGACGTGCCTGGTACACCCGGGTGGTGCCGCCGCAGGCCGCTGGTGCTGTGGACACAGCGGTCTCGGTCTCGCGTGGTGTGCGCGGGTTCCTCGCCGAGTTCCGTGCCGGGCGCGACGAGAAAGAGGCCGAGCTGTGGGCGGCCCTCGTCGGGGACCGCGACGTCGACGAGCTCAAGGCCACCGCCGCCGCGCGTCGCCAGCGGCTGTCTGGCCAGGCCCGCCGCCAGTTCGCCGAGTGGTCTGACCAGCCGACCGACGACCCCGACGACGACCCTGTGGGCTACTCGTTCTGACGGGTCCGTCTCGACCGAAGGGCACCATGCGTACCGCCGACATCCGCCAGCGCTGGCTCGACTATTTCGCCAAGCACGACCACCACATCGCCGAGTCGGTGCCGCTGGTCTCCCCAGACCCGTCGATCTTGTTCACCATCGCTGGCATGGTGCCGTTCATCCCCTACATCCTCGGCACCGCCGAGGCCCCCTGGCCGCGTGTGGCCAGCGTGCAGAAATGTATCCGCACCAACGACATCGACAATGTCGGCCGCACGACCAGGCACGGCACGTTCTTCCAGATGAACGGGAACTTCTCGTTCGGTGACTACTTCAAGGCCGGCGCGGTCCGCCACGCCTGGGACCTGAGCACGACTCCGGTCGCCGACGGCGGGTACGGGCTGGACGGGGAGAAGATCTGGGTGACGATCTGGGACCAAGACGACGAGGCGGCCGATGCGCTGCGCACCGTCGGGGTGCACCCCAGCCAGGTCGTGCGGCTGCCCCGTGAGCAGATCTTCTGGGACACCGGGCAACCAGGCCCGGCAGGTCCGTGCGCCGAGTTCCACTACGACCGTGGCCCGCAGTATGGTCCGCCGGCTGTTGGTGGGACCGTCGACCCTGGGGGAGACAGGTACCTGGAGTACTGGAACCTCGTGTTCGACCAGTACCTGCGCGGCCCCGGCAGCGGCAAGGACTACCCGTTGCTGCGCGAGCTGGACAGCAAGTCCATCGACACCGGCGCCGGCCTGGAACGTATCGCGTTCTTGCTCCAGGACAAGGCGAACATGTA
>WRCL01000123.1 GCA_009783975.1 Micrococcales bacterium | reverse complement strand
TGCGTCGAACGACACGTGAAGACACGTGTCGTTCGACGCAAACCGTTGACCACGATGCGAAGCCCTGTCAATCCGGCGGAGCGTCCTCGACGCCCCCCGGTACACGCGGCCGAACGCAAGCACAGGTCACCCTCGATCGAGTAGGCCCCGTGGGACTCGAACCCACAACCCACGGATTAAAAGTCCGTTGCTCTGCCAGTTGAGCTAGAGGCCCGGACGAAGCCTACCGGTCTTGGGGCTGGGGGCCGAACCCAATTCGGTGGGCGGACACAGGTGCGCGCCAACAGGTGCCCTGCGGGACGGCAGGGGGCGACGCGGGCCTACTGGGCGACGAAGCCGACGTCTTGCCACGTGATGGACTGGAACTGGGCTGGGCCGTAGTTGCGCAGGGTTGAGGTCACACCCCAGGCGTCGGGCTCGGAGAACAGGGGGATGACGGTGACCAGGGCGACGAGGCGTTCGTCGATGCGGTTCGCCAGGTCGGTGCGGGTCTGGGGGTTGAGCTCGGCGTTGGCTTCGCGCCACATCGCGCCGAGCCGGTCGTCGGTGATCCCCGACAGGTTCCACGGGGAGTCAGCGGGGTAGTACATCGGCTCGCTGCTGGCCACGGGGAACGCCTCGCCGCCCTGGCCCATGTACGTGATGTCGAAGTCGCGCATGTCCAGGTGGTCGAAGAACTTCTCGTAGGGGACCACGTCGATCGTCACAGTGATCCCCACCTCGGCCGCCTGGGCGACGACGAGCTGTGCCACCGAGATGGACGCGGGAACCCCAGCAGAGATGACGAGCCGGACCGTCAGCGGTGTGCCGTCTTTCGTGGCCTTGTCCCCGGACGTGTCATACCCGGCTTCGGCCAGCAGCGCGCGCGCCTTGTCCGGGCCGCCGGTCAGCAGCGGGCCCATGTGGTCGACGTACCCGTGCTGGCCGGGGGTGAACAGCAGGTTGCCCAAGGTGAGCACAGGTGAGCCGACCCCGGTGACCACAGCCCGGGCCAGGACCTCACGGTCCAGGCTCACTGCGAACGCCTGGCGCACCCGGGCGTCGGCCAGCGCCGGGACCTGGGCGTTGATGATGAGCTGGCGCGACACAGAACCTCGTGAGCGCAAGACGGTCGCGTCACGACGCGCCCGGGCGGTGCGGTAGGCGTCAGCGTCGGAGTTGAAGTTCACGACGTCGATCTCGCGGTTCGCGAACGCCTGGCCCTGGCTGGTGCGGGTGACGGCGGTGAACACGACCGAGTCGAGCTTGGCAGGTTCGCCCCACCACGCTGGGTTGCGGCCCAAGACGACCATCCCTGCGAGGGCGTCGATCTTCGTGACGATGAACGGCCCGCCTGAGACGTACGTCGTGCCGTCCGCGGCGAACGGGCCGTCAGCCCATGCCTTCTCGAAGTGCTCAGGGGTGTCCATGGCCCACGTGGGGTAGATGTAGCTGAGCGCGGCAGGCCAGTCAGCGTTCGCGTCGGCGAACGTGATGAGCACCTCACCGCTGGGGCCTTGGGTGACCGACTCCACGTCCTGCCACACAGCGGTCGACCCAGCGGAGTAGTCGTCGTCGGGGTCACGTAGCGCGCGCCAGTTCGCTTCGATGTCGGCGCAGGTCAACGGTGTGCCGTCGGACCATCGAGCCTCAGGGTTGATCTGGACCTGCACGACCTGCGGGTCGGTGGACACCAGGCGCACGTCGGTGGCGTACGCCGGGTCGGGCACCCAGGTGCCATCAGCGGTGAGCGAGACGAACGACGGCAGGTACAGGTCGGCGATGCGCACGTCGTCGATGTCGACCGAGTTGACCGAGTGCAGCTGGTAGGTCGGCGGCAACGCGTCGACAGCCAGGCGTAACGTCCCACCGTCGACGAGCTCGTCGCGGTCCGCGGCGACCCACCCAGTGGCGGGGACGGGGCCGGGTTCTTCGGGGCCGGGGGTTGCGCACCCGAAGGTGAGTGTGCCGATGAGCGTCGCGAGCAGCACCCACGCTGGTGCACCCGCCACACGAGGCCAGGTCCTGGTACGACTGCCCCCCACGGCCGCACCGCAAGTGTGGTGTCGGAACATGGTGCCAAGAGCATCCCGCAGAACGCCCGGCTGCGTCCACCGGGAGCGACGACGAGCTCAGGCGGTAGTCTCGGTCAAACCGCCCGCCCGTCGATCGAGGGTCACGCCGCGATGCTGAGGTACCTCGCCCGCCGGGGCGCGAACGCCCTGGTGCTCGCGTTGGCGGCCACATGCCTGGGGTATGTGCTGGCCAGTGTGGCCCTGGACCCGCTCGCGCGTTTTCGCCGGAACAATCCACCCACTCCCGACGCGCAGGTGCGACGCGCCCTTGAGGTGACCGGCACCGACCCTGACACGCCGCTGGCCGGGCGGCTGTGGTCGTGGATGTGCGGGCTCGCCCACGGCTCGCTGGGCACCAGCGTCGACAACCGCCCTGTCGCCAGCGAGATCGCCGAACGTGCGGGCACGTCGTTGCAGCTGCTCGTCATCGGCACGGTGCTGGGGGTGGGGGTGGGGGTGCTCGTCGGGGTTGTCGGGGCCGCCGGTCAGTACCGGTGGTTCGACCGGGTCACGACCCAGGGGTCGTTCGTCGTGCTCGCCACGCCGACGTTTGTTGTGGCAGTTCTGCTCATGGTCGCCGCGACGCGGTTGAACGAGGCCGCCGGGCGCCAGCTCATCCGGTTCACCGGGCAGTACACCGCTGGCAACCACGGGTGGGCCGCGGTCGTCGACCGGGCCTCGCACCTGGTGCTGCCCACGCTCGCGCTCACGCTGGGGCTGGTCGCGTTGTTCTCCCGGTACCAGCGTGCGGCGATGCTCGACGTGCTGAGCACTGACCTGGTCCGCGGCGCCCGGGCCGTGGGGCACACGCGGCGTTCGGCGCTCTGGCGCCACGCCGTGCCTGTGGCGATGGTCCCGATGTCGACCTTGGCGGTGTACACCGGGGGGATGGTGCTGGCCGGGGCGACGATCACCGAGCTGACGTTCAGCTGGCACGGGATGGGTGAGTACCTGCTGCTCGCCGCACGCCGGGGGGACGTCAACGCCGCTGCGGGGACTGTTGCGTGCACCGCTGTGCTCGTCCTCGTCCTGGGGCTGGTCGCCGACCTGCTCTACGCCTGGCTCGACCCGAGGGTGCGCCTGTGACGACGACGAGCAACGTGCGCCCAGCGCTGACCGAGACGGTGCGCGCCTCGGGGGGTGTGTGGTCGCGTGTCGTGCACGACCGCCAGGCGTGGGTCGGGGCTGGGGTGCTCGTCGTCATCGTCGCGTGGGCGCTGGTCGGACCGGCTTTACGACCGTGGGACGCCACCCACGTCGACCTCACCGCCTTTGGGCAGCCTCCGAGCGCACGTCACTGGTTCGGCACCAACGACATCGGCCAGGACGTGTACGCCCAGGTGCTCGTCGGGCTGCGCAAGTCGCTGCTCGTGGGGTTGGTCGCTGCGCCGGTCGCCACCGCGTTGGCTGCGGGGGTGGGTGCCTTCGCCGGGCTCGGCGGTGGGTGGGTGGACCGGGTGCTGATGACCGGGGTGGACCTCATGCTCGTCATCCCGTCGTTCTACCTGCTCGTGCTGTGCTCGCCGGTGCTGGCCAAGGCGGGATGGCCTGCGCTGGCCCTGACGATCGCCGCGCTGACGTGGATGGTCATGGCGCGTGTGGTCCGTTCCCAGACCCGGTCGCTGCGCAGACGCGGGTTTGTGCGGGCCGCGCGGTTTTCTGGTGCGCCCCTGTGGTGGGTCGCTGTGCGCCACGTGTGGCCGAACCTTGGGTCGCTGCTCGTCGCCGACGTCACCGTCGGGGTTGGTGCCGCGGTGCTCACCGAAGCGACGATGAGCTACTTCGGGATCGGGGTCCGTGTGCCCGACGTGTCGCTGGGGACCTTGCTCGCGGCTGGTGGGTCGTCGGCGGCGACCCGGCCATGGTTGTTCTTCTTCCCCGCCGGGGTGCTCGTCGTCGCGGTCGTCGCGGTGAGCCTGCTCGGCGACTGCGTCCGTGACGCCCTCGACGCAGGACGCGCCCATGACTGAGACGAGCAGGTGCACAGACGGCAGATCGAGTGCAACGGTTCGCCGCGAGGTCAACGGTTCTACACGTGCCGTTCGATGCGAACCGTGTCGCTCGACTCGATACGTCACTTGCGGGGTGGGGCGATGAGTGAGGAGCCGTTGCTGGACGTCCACGACCTGCACGTGCGGTTCGACGACGGGGCCCACGCTGTGCGGGGGGTTGACCTGCGCATGGCCCCTGGCCAGGTGCTCGGGTTGGTGGGCGAGTCAGGGGCGGGCAAGTCTGCGTTCGTCTGCGCTGTGGTCGGGCTGGCCCCGCGGGGGGCGTCGGTGACCGGGTCGGTCCGCCTGGACGGCACCGAGCTTGTCGGCCTGGACGACCCGGCGTTCTCCGCCCTGCGCGGACCCGGTGTCGCCATGGTTTTCCAGGACCCCCTTGCTGTGCTCAACCCGTTGCGACGTGTCGGTGCGCTGGTCGCCGAACCGTTGCGCCTTCACGACCGCACGTTGACCACCCACGCGGTGACCACACGCGTCGCCGAGCTGTTTGCCCTGGTGGGGCTGCCCGCCGGCACCCAGCAGGCGTTCGCCCACGAGCTGTCCGGGGGCATGCGCCAACGTGTGGGTATCGCCGTGGCCATCGCGTGTTCGCCTCGCCTGCTCGTCGCCGACGAACCGACGAGCTCGCTGGACGTCACCGTCCAGACCCAGGTGCTCGACGTGCTCGACACCGCCCGGCAGGTGGCCGACGCCGGGCTGCTCCTGGTCAGCCACGACCTGGGTGTCGTCGCCGGGTGGGCCGACCACGTCGCGGTCATGTACGCCGGACGTGTTGTCGAGCACGCCAGCACCCCTGACCTGTTCACCGCCCCCCAGATGCCGTACACCACCGGGCTGCTGCGCGCCGTGCCCGACCCGCGCGCACCGCGGCGCCTCGTCCCGGTGCCTGGCGACCCCCCGTCTGCGCACCACGAGGCCCCCGGCTGCGCCTTCGCCCCCCGCTGCCCCGCCGCGACGCCCCAGTGCACGACGTCGGTTCCACCACTGGTGCACTGGTGCGCCCCAACCGCCGGGTCCGCCGCGCGGTGCGGGACGTGTGGCGGCGGCGTCGCCGGGTGCGACGGCGTTGGCGTCGCGCCGGTTGCGCCTGTCCCCCCAACGGCCCAGCCGGCGGATGCTGCCGTCCCCCCGCTGGCCCAGTGCGTCCCCCTGACGGAGCAGCCGGACAGCCCAGCTGCGGCGCCAGATGCGACCTGCGGCACCAGATGCGACGTCGAGACGTCGCATCTGGTGCCGCAGGTCGCATCTGGCGCCGCACACCTCGTGGCATGCTGGCGTGCCGGCGACCTGGACGACGACATGCTCGCTGCGCCCGAGGTGCCGGTCAGCGAACGCCCCGCCCCGGGTGCGCCAGTGCTGGAGATCAACGACCTGCGTGTGACCTACCGCCTGGACTCTGGGGTGCGGCGCCGCGGACGCCGCGGCGAGGTCGTCGCCGTCGACTCGGTCTCGCTCGTGGTGCGCCGCGGTGAGACCGTCGCCCTCGTCGGCGAGTCCGGGGCCGGCAAGACGAGCACCGTCGAGCGCGTCTTCGACGGTGTCCCCGGTCCGGGCACCATCAGCGTCCTGGGTCACGACCTCGCCACCGTCGGACGGTCGCAGCGCCGCCGCCTGCGACGCACCGTCGCGCTCGTCGCCCAGGACGCCGGCGACGCCCTCGACCCCCGGATGACCATCGGGGCCAGCGTCGGCGAACCCCTGGCCCTGGAACACCTGGCCCTGCGCACGGCTCGACCTGGTACCTGCCGTGCCGACCGCCGGCTGCGGGTCACCGCCGCGCTGGCGATGGTCGGGCTGCCCGCACACCTCGCCGACGCCTACCCGCACCAGCTCTCAGGTGGCCAGCGTCGTCGCGCGACGATCGCCCGGGCGCTGGTCACCGACCCCGGGCTCGTCGTGCTCGACGAACCCGTCGCCGGTCTGGACGTGTCGGTTGCCGCCGGGGTGCTCGAGCTGCTCGCTGACCTGCGAGACACCCAGGGCCTGACAACCCTGGTGGTCACCCACGACCTGGCCGTCGTGCGCCAGCTTGCCGACCGGGTCGTGGTCATGGCCGTCGGCCGCGCCGTCGAAGAAGGCCCGACCCACGCGCTGTTCGCCGCCCCCGCCCACCCCTACACCCAGGCCCT
>WRCL01000122.1 GCA_009783975.1 Micrococcales bacterium | reverse complement strand
CGCCCAAGGCCGTCGGTCCGGCCGTCTTCGCCGTGGTCACCTTTCTTGCGGATGACGCACTCAGGGCGCAGCACGTTGTAATCGTTGCACCTGTCGTACCACTCAGCGAGCTCTGGGGTGACGAACGTGTCAGGGTCGGTGATCAGGTGCAGCGCCGTGCTCGGGTCGAGCTCGCTGTCTCGCCAACGCACCCAGTAGCAGAACAGCCGGGGTGTGGTGAGCTTGCCTGGGAAACCGATGAAGTCACGGTCCATGCAGCCGCACCCGCACCCCCACGGCTGGCGCTGCAGGTAGGCGTACTGCCGGGCGACCGTCTGGCCCCCGACGACGACCTTGCCGCCGTGCGGCTCTTCGGAGGTCCACCGCAGGCGGTCGCAGGCGATGTCGCCGACGACGAGCAGCGGGCAGTAGTCGACAAGCTCGCCCGTGACGCTGAGGTTCCCCAGGACGACGACAGTGGTGTCCGAGCTGCCCAGCGCAGCCCACTGGCTGGCAGTGAGGTCCAGGTCACCAGTGAACACCCGGACCTTTTTCCCGAACCGCTCGACCACCATGTTGGTCGCCGGGCCTGCCCAGCGCGGGCCCTGCTCGTCGTCTTCGATGTCGTCGTCGTCCTCGGTCGCGGACGCCACAGCGACGACCTTGGCCGCGAACACCTCAGGCAGAGTCGGCCAAAGTTTTTCCAGCGGCGTCCGCCGAAGCCGGCGAAGGCGCCACCGCAGCCTCCGCGCGCGAGATAGGCGGTCGGAATCTGCCGGGGCCCCCTGACCTGCGCCGTTCTCGGGTTCGGTGCGCGTCGCCGCGACGAACGCGTCGCTCTGCCCGGGATCGGTAGGCGACCACGGCGATAACTTCTCGGACACAACGACAGCCTTTCTCGATCTGGCGGAACAGGCTCCACAGTAGCCGGTCCGGTCGCGAGAAAACGACGTTCCGGTGTCACAGTTCTGGCAAAAGTGTGTCAGTTCGGCATATGTGTTTCAGGCCGAAACATCTCCCTGGTCCCTGGTCAGTCGTGCAAGCGCCGCCACAACAAGAACCCCGCGAGGCTGCAGCCCAACGCCACACCGCCAGCGACCACTGGTGGCACCCACCGGTTGGCGAGCACAACGCCGACGTTCGGGCCGGACCGGCCCGCTGGTGCGTCGGTGGGTGTGACGACGACGACCAACGCGTCACCGATCTCTGGTTCTGCGGCACCGATCCGCACCCCGACCGGGTGCCCGACGAGCGCGGACACCTCACCGCCGGGACCGACGGCCGGCTGCTGGGCGAGCAGGTCGACGACGGTGTGGCCGTCAGCCACGGCAGCTTCGAGCTCGGCCTGTGTCGCGCTCAACACGATCTGGCGGTCCCCGTCGGGGCAGGACAGGTCAAACGTGCGGTTGCCCTGGAACGCCCCGTCAATGTCCGTGCACCCCGCCCAGAAGTGGGCGAGCGCGCCATAGGCATGACCTGCGGGTTTGGTCTGGCCTGGGCGACCACGGTCGGCCGGGTCGCGCCGGATCAGGCCAAAGTGCTCTTCTTCTGCGTCGTCGGGCCGTACGTCTTCGACGAGGTCGTACCACCAGATCCCTGCGGTGTCGCCCGTGGCCCGGGCCCGGACGTAGAACTCGACGAGGTTACGGGCCTGGACGTCTTCGCTCACCCCACCAGGCCCGTCGTACGACGACCAGCCGACCTCGGTGACATAGATCGGCAGCCGCTGGCCGTAGGCCGAAGCAACCTCGTCGGCCACGAGCCGCACACAGTTCGCGGCGACCCGCGGCCCAGCCGGAGGGCGGCGCGACGAACCAGGGCACCCGTTGCCCGCGCTGACGTACGGGTGCAGCACGGCACCGTCGACCTGGACCTTGCGCTCACGCAGGCGCGACATCACCGCCGCGGTCCAGGGCGCGTCACGGGCGCCGATGGCGTTGACGACGATCGGCACCCCCGGCGCAGCCTGGCGCAACGACGGCACACCAAGCCCTTCGCGTTCTGGGTGCAGCAACGACTCGACGAGCTGGGCGTACACCAGCGGGCACCCCGGGGCGTCGGACGCGTCGATGGGGCACGGGTCGTTCCACTGGTACTGGCCCCCCCAGCCCATGTACACGTCCCACTCGTTCCACACCTCGATCCCGACGAGGTTCTTTGGCCCGACCTTGGTCACGAGCGCCCGTGCGTACTGCAAGAACGCCTTGCGTTCGCCAGGGGTGTCGGGGAACGGCCCCCCCTCGAGATACTTGGGGTTGCCGTAGTCGAGCAGCAGCATGATCTTGCCGCCGTTCTGCGGGACGAGCTTGAGCGCGTCAGCCCAGCCGGGGTCGTCCATGTGGTCCCACCCGGCTTCGTCGCGCAGGGTCGTCGCCCCCAGGTCGGTCAGGGCGATCTCCCCGTCAAGCTTGCCGTCAGACAGCCGCGGCTTGCGGTCGCCCAGGTGCGAGGCGATCCCCATGTGGAACTGCTCGGGCCGGATCGGCCCCTGGGCCGCGGCGACAGCCTCGGCCGGTGGACCTGGGACGAGGGACGTCGCCATGAGCGCGCACAGGACGGCGGCAGCACGCGCCACACGGCCCTTCTTTGCACCCATGACACATAGTCTACGGGGGAGAAACAGTCGGTATGCCCGGTTTCACCCGGGCGATAGACGGCTGTCACCGACCAGCGCAAGCGCGTCGATGTCCGGCACCAGGTACGTGCGGCCTATGGCACTCCCAGAACAAGATGTGCGTCGGACGCGGTGCTGCGCGGCGGCGTCACGACCGCCGTGTTGAGATCACTACCCTCGCGTCGAAACACTGCACTGGAAAGGGAGGGCAGGGCACTGACCAGGCAAGACATAAGAACCGTCCCCACTGTCCTCAGCCTGGATCCAGCGATTTTCGCCGTAGCGAGCGTCACCTGGTGGGTGCGATGGCAAGGCGGAGCAGCGAAGGCGGGCTGGAGGCCCGTCGAGCAGCGACAACGCGGCCAGCGTGCCTGCCAGGTGACGCGCAGCAGGCGCAAAATCGGTGGATCCAGGCTCAGGTGGGGGTGAGGCAGCTGGCGCCCAAGAGGGCTTTGAGGTCGCCGAACAGGGCGGGGGCGCGGGTGACGCGGAGCGTGTCTTGGAGCTTCATGGTCGTGGCGTGGCCGGGGCTGGCCAGGCGGATGTGGACCTCGGTGGTGCCGGGGTGGGTGACGAGGACCTCGCGGAGGCGTTCGACGAGCGCAGGTGTGCACCCGGTGGCGCTGAGGTGGATGACCAGGGGGGCGTCGTCGGCGCGGGAGGTGTCCGGGACGGTGACCTCCATAGCCTGGAGCTGGACGGTCTCGTCGCGGCGCCGGACGCGGCCTTTGATGGCCAGGACGGTGTCTTCGGCGAGGACCGAGGAGTACCCGACGTAGGTCTCGCCGAAGAACAGCACGTCCAGCGAGCCTTCCATGTCTTCGATGGTGACCTGTGCCCAAGGGTTGCCCTGGCGGGACATCTTGCGGGCCACCGTGGTGACCAGGCCCGCGATGGTGACCGCGGACCCGTCGGGGCGTTCTTCGTCGCCGACGAGGGCGGCGATCGAGGTGTCGGCGGCGCCAGCCAGGATGTGCTCCAGACCAGACAGGGGGTGGTCAGACACGTACAGGCCGAGCATCTCGCGTTCGAAGGCCAGGCGCTGCTTCTTGTCCCAGTCGCCGATGTCGGGGACGGCGACGGTGAACTCCTGCGTCGGGCCGAAGGCGTCTGCGAACAGGTCGAACTGGCCCTCGGCCTCTTTGCGTTTCACGGCGATGACCGCGTCGACGGCTTGTTCGTGGACGAGCAGCAGAGCCCGGCGCGAGGGGTGCAGGGAGTCGAACGCACCAGCTTTGACCAGGGACTCGATGGTCCGCTTGTTGCACACCGACGCGGGAACCTTGTCGAGGAAGTCTGTGAACGAGGTGAACTGCGTGCGCACCGCGACGATCTCCTCCACGGCGCCCTCGCCGACGTTGCGCACCGCGGTCAGCCCGAACCGCACGTCGTGCCCGACAGCGGTGAACAGCGCCGACGAGGCGTTGACGTCAGGGGGCAGCACCTTGATACCCATGCGGCGGCACTCGTTGAGGTAGAGGGCGGACTTGTCCTTGTCGTCGCGCACGGAGGTGAGCAGCGCGGCCATGTACTCGGTCGCGTAGTGGGCCTTGAGGTAGGCGGTCCAGTAGGAGACCAACCCGTAGCCGGCGGTGTGGGCCTTGTTGAACGCGTAGCCGGAGAACGGCACGAGCACGTCCCACACCGCAGAGATCGCCTCGTCGGAGTATCCGCGCTCACGGCACCCCGCGGCGAACGGGACGAACTCGGCCTCGAGGATCTCTTTCTTCTTCTTGCCCATGGCCCGGCGCAGCAGGTCCGCCTGGCCCAGGGTGTAGCCGGCGAGGATCTGTGCTGCTTTTTGGACCTGCTCCTGGTAGACGATCAGCCCGTAGGTCGGCTCCAGCACCTCACGCAGGGGCTCTTCGAGCTCAGGGTGGATCGGTTCGATCTTCTGCAGGCCGTTCTTGCGCAAGGCGTAATTCGTGTGCGAGTTCACGCCCATCGGGCCCGGCCGGTACAAGGCCAGGACCGCGGAGATGTCCTCGAAGTTGTCTGGGCGCATCTGGCGCAGCAACGCACGCATCGGTCCGCCGTCGAGCTGGAAGACCCCAAGGGTGTCCCCGCGGGCGAGCAGCTCGTACGTGCCCGCGTCGTCGAGCTCGAGCGACTCCAGGTCCAGGGCAGGTTTGCCGTTGGCGACGATGTTCGCCAGGGCGTCGTCGATGATCGTGAGGTTGCGCAACCCCAGGAAGTCCATCTTGACCAGCCCGAGGCCTTCGGCGGTCGGGTAGTCGAACTGGGTGATGATCGCCCCGTCCTGCGGGCGTTTCATCACCGGGATGATGTCCATGAGCGGTTCGCACGACATGATGACGCCGGCGGCGTGCACACCCCACTGGCGTTTGAGCCCCTCCAGGCCCCGGGCCGTGGCGATGACGCGCTGGGCGTCAGGGTCGGCGGCGACGACCTGGCGGAACTCCTCGGCCTCGGCGTAGCGCGGGTGCTGCGGGTCGTCGACACCAGACAGGGGGATGTCAGTGCCCATGACCGACGGCGGCATCGCCTTGGTGAGCTTGTCGCCCATGGCGAAAGGGAACCCGAGCACGCGCGAGGCGTCCTTGACGGCTTGCTTGGCCTTGATCGTGCCGTAGGTGACGATCTGGGCGACACGGTCCTCGCCGTACTTGTCGGTGACGTAGCGGATGACCTCGCCGCGGCGACGCTCGTCGAAGTCCACGTCGATGTCGGGCCAGCTGACCCGCTCTGGGTTCAAGAACCGTTCGAAGATCAGCCCGTGGCGGATCGGGTCGAGCTCGGTGATCCCCATGGCGTAGGAGACCATCGACCCGGCAGCCGAGCCGCGCCCTGGGCCCACACGGATCCCTTGGTCCTTGGCCCACCCGATGAAGTCGGCGACGACGAGGAAGTACCCGGCGAAACCCAGCGAGGTGATCGTCGCGACCTCGTACTCGGCCAAGGCCCGCACGTCGTCGGGCACCTGGGGATACCGCCGCTGCAGCCCGCGTTCGACCTGACGGACGAACCAGGAGTTCTCGTCCTCGCCGTCGGGCACGGCGTAGCGGGGCATGTAGTTCGCGCCCGAGGGGAAGTCGACCTCGCACTGCTCGGCGACCAGCAACGTGTTGTCGCAGGCGACGGGCAGCTCAGCCCATGTCCGGCGCATCTGCTCGGCAGACTTCACGTAGTACCCGGACCCGGAGAACGCGAACCGGTTGCCGCCTTGTTCGTACGTCGGCTCGTCGAGGGTCGACCCGGACTGGACCGCGAGCAGCGCCTCGTGGGCGTGCGCGTCGCCCTCGTGCGCGTAGTGCAGGTCGTTCGTCGCGACGACCGGGGCACCGATGGCCTCGGCCAGGCGCAGCAGGTCTTTGACGACGCGCCGTTCGATGTCCAGCCCGTGGTCCATGACCTCCACGTACAGGAAGTCTTTTCCGAAGATGTCCTGCAGCTCGCCGGCGGCGCGCAGCCCCTGGTCGTACTGGCCCAGGCGCAAGCGGGTCTGGACCTCACCTGAGAGGCACCCCGTCGTGGCGATGAGCCCGTCGTGGTACTGGATCAACAGCTCGCGGTCCATCCGGGGCCACTTGCCCATCTGCCCGTCCAGGGACGCCAACGACCCGAGGCGGAACAGGTTGTGCATCCCCGCGGTGGTCCGCGACAGCAACGT
>WRCL01000121.1 GCA_009783975.1 Micrococcales bacterium | reverse complement strand
GTCCCGACCTCAAGGTCGACGCGGTCGGGCGTGGTTCGGCCGACCCGGTGGCCAAGGAGACCAGGGCCGACGGCACCGACGACGAGAACGTCCGTGCTCTGAACCGGCGGGTCGAGATCCGCTACACCGGGTGACCAGGCTCGCTCACCGGAACACCGCGGTCACGTCGATGACGACATGGGTCGACCCGACGTTGTTGTAGACCACCGACATCCCTGCCGAGTCCCACACGAGCACCGCCAGGGCTGCCTGGTCGCGGCCTGCGCCGGTGTTGAGGTCTGAGGTCCGTGGGGGCACCGGCATCGTCTTCGCGCCGATGGTCAGGTAGGTCGCCGGGGCGGTCTGCCCAGTCGCGGTGAGGGTGACCAGGGCGGCAGCAGGGGTTTTCGCAGTGACGATCTTGGTGCGCAACGCCATCGCACGTGCCTGTCTGGGCCCCACAGGTGTGCCGACGCGGGTGTCGACGAGGCGTTGGGGCACAAGCGGGGTGAGCAGGTACCTCCCCGACGGGCCGTACCAGCCGACGACATCGATGACCACCCCCGCCGGGCCACCGTGCAGGTACACGTCGATCTTGCCGCCCGACAGCGGGACCGTCGCCCGGTTCGCGACGTCACCACCGATGCGGTGGTTGACCGTCGACGTCGCTTTCGTGTCACCACCAGCGGGGACGACGACGATATGCCCGCCGCTGCGAGCCGAGGCTGAGGTGACGTTGATGACCACGGCTGTCGCGTCCGCCGGGACCCCCGCGGAGGCGACCGAGACCCGGCGCGTGGAACCTGAGGCCAGGCCGGCGTCGGTGCGGGTGTCGACCAGGCGCGCGGCTGTGGCCAGCGGTGTGAACTTCGCACCGCCGCTGCCGGTGTAGTACCCGGTGACGTCGACGACGAGGTGGACCGACCCGACGTTGTTGCGCAGGCTGACCTTGCCCTCACCACCAACGCCCAGGACTGTTGCCGCAGCCGACGTCGCCGACGGGTCGACGTTGAGCATCGACGTGCCCGGCTCAGGGGACCCCGCAGGCCAGGCACGGATGAACGTGCGGGCTGAGGCGTCCACCGCGGTGACGTTGAGCGCCACAGCCTTGGCGTTGGCCGGGACGCCGCTGACCCCAGCGACCTTGAGGTCGAGGCGGGTGGCCTGCCCAAGGGGCACACCGGCTGTGCGGGTGTCGAGCAGGCGGGCAGGGGTGACCGCGACAAAGCCGAGGTCCGCGCCCAGCGGCACCGCGGCCACGACAGGCGGGTCCTGCGGCCAGGTCACGCTCACCGGCACCGACCAGGCGTGCGCGGCAGCACCGTCGGAGGTCGCCTTGCCGGTGAGCGTCACCCGGTACGCGCCCACCCCGGCCGCCCCTGCCGGCCCGCGCCCGTCCCACGTCGCTGACAGGTTCGCGCTGGTGCGCCCGGTCGTCGTCCACACCACCGCACCAGTGCTCTGGTCGGTGACCGTCAGCGTCCAGTCCACGCCGACGGTCGGCGAGGCAGTCACTGTCACCGACCCCCCTGGTGGCATGGACGTGCGGCTCAGCTGGGCCCCAGCGAAGATCGGCGCCGTGGCCCGGGCCTTGGTGCGCACCGCGGGCAGCACCGCGTAGGCGGCCGCACCAGGGCAGGCGGTGTACGCGACGTCACGGTGGGCGAACACCCGCGGCAACGTCACGGTCTGGTTGACGAACCGGGAGTTCTCGCCGGCTTTGGTCGCGTACGACATCGACCCGGTGGGGTCGACACCGGCACCACCAAGCTTCCAGCCGACGACCTGCGCGACAGCGGTGACAACCGCCGGCGGTGGGGTGAGCGTGGAGTAGTCACCGAGCAGCGACACCCCGACGGTCCCGGTGTTGAACCCACCTGCGTGCACCCCGACGACCGGCGAGGTGACCGACCCCGCACGTCCCTCGTAGACCGTGCCCCACTTGTCGACGACGAAGTTGTACCCCAGGTCGCACCAACCACGTGACTGCATGTGGTACCGCTGGTCGTTGCGGATCTGCTGCATCGCCGCAGCAGGTGTGGCATAGGAGTTCGACCCTGCGGTGTGGTGCAGCACCGCACCGACGAGCCGGGCAGCGGTGTCCATCGCGCACGACGGTGCCGCAGCCCCCCACTGGGCACGGGTGACCATCGTCGGGGCTGGCGCTGAGGCTGGGGCTGCGGCGGCCAGAGGCGCGCCAGCCCCGAGCACCGCCGACCGCGCAGGTTCGGCTGTGCCGTCGAGGGACGCTGGCTGGGACCCGATGGCGACGAGGCGCACGTCGTCAGCGTCGGCCCCTGAGACGACGGACAGCTGGACCGCGTCAGCCTCGCCGATCCACACCGGGTCGGTCCCGTCGCGGGTGAGCCCAGACAGCTCATCAGCTGTCCCAGCGTCCGGGGCTGCGTCAGAGACCGGCATCGGGGCCCACGGGCTCCATGTGCCGCCCGTCCTCGTGCGGATCTGGACCGCCAGCTCCTCGCCAGGTTCGTCGGGGGGCCATGTCACCCCGATGGTCTGGTGGTCGGTGGTGTCGACCACCTCGGTCGCCACCCGGCCACCACCAAGGGCACGGTCGGCGACGAGGGTGTCGTCCTGCGCAGGGTCGACAGCCGGCCCGGCCCGGCCCGTGGCTGGGTCGTCGACCTGGACGACGAGCTCGTCGACGACGACCTCCTCAGGTCCCGGCGGTGCGACCGCGGCAGCAGGGGCGGGCGCCGACGTCGACTCACCTGCTGAGGGCAGTGGGCACAACCCGACCCCGAGGACGGCCCCGACCACCAGCGCCCGTCGTACCCCGATGCCCATCGTCGTCCTCTCAGCAATGTCCTGGCCTGCCTGTCGGCCAGGGCCACAACCAGCTGACCCAGAGCACGGCAGCACCGGCATGCCTGTTCAGTGGAACACAGCCACCTGAGCCCGACTACCGGAAGACTGCGGTGACGTCGATGACCAGATGGGTCGATCCGGCGTTGTTGTACACCACCGACCGCCCTGCGCTGTCCCACACGAACAAGGCCATCGCAGCCTGGTCACGGCCCGGTCCGGTGTTGAGGTCCGATGTTGGCGGCAGGCTTGTGCCAGCTGCGCCGACTTTCATGTGGGTGTTCGCCGTCTGCCCGGTCGCAGTGATCGTCGCGACCGCTGCGACCGGCTGCGCCGAGGCGACCGCCGAACGCACCGCGACGGTCCTGGACTCGGCCTGACGTAGGGCCCCACCAGCGACGCGGGTGTCCACCACGCGCTGGGGCACCACCGGTGTGAGCCGGAGCTTGCCCGACGGTCCGTACCAACCGACGACGTCGATGACGACCCCGGAGGGTCCGCCGTGCAGGTACACGTCGATCTTTCCCCCGGACAGCGGAACCGTCGCCCGGTTCGCCACATCAGCACCTGGCCACAAGTTCACCGACGAGGTGGCGCGGATGTCACCGCCGCCTGGGACCACTGTGATGTGCCCGGGCCCGCGCGCCGAGGCGGAGGTGACGTTGATCATCACCGCTGTGGCGTTCGCTGGTACCCCCGCCTTGCCGGCGACCTGCAACCGCCGGGTGCTCATCGAGGCGTGCCCACCTGAGACCGTCCGCGAGTCGTACAGGCGCTGGGCACGTGGCAGCGGCGTGAACCCCTCGCCCCCCGAGGCGGTGTAGTACCCGGTGACGTCGACGATGAGGTCGACCGTCCCGACGTTGTTGCGCAGGCGGACCTTGCCCCCGCTGCCCACCCCGAGCACCGTCGCCGCAGCGACGACCGCACCTGGGTGGACGTTGAGGGTTGACGACGACGGCTCGGGCACACCCAGGGGCCACGCCCGCACCCATGTGCGTCCGGTCGCGTTGACGGCCGTGATGTT
Organism: Micrococcales bacterium; assembly: GCA_009783975.1. Taxonomy (GTDB): domain Bacteria; phylum Actinomycetota; class Actinomycetes; order Actinomycetales; family Cellulomonadaceae; genus Cellulomonas. The sequence continues at coordinate 2,461 of WRCL01000121.1, read as the reverse complement.
CAGTGCCACCGCCTTGGCGTCGGCCGGGACGCCTTTGGTCCCAGCGACCTTGACGTCCAACGTCTTGTTCGGCCCGACCTTGCTCGTCGTGCGCGTGTCGACGAGGCGGGCCGGGGTGACCGGGACGAACCCCAGGTCCGAGCCGAGCGTCACAGCCTCGACCGGGGTGACCGTGACATCCGCGCTCGTCGTCCCGTTCACCGACGTCACGGTGACCTCGAACCCGGCCCCTGGGACCTGCCAGCTCTGGCCGACCCCGAGCGCGGGGGTGGCGAAGTCCTGCGTCGGGTTCATGTCGAGCAGGTAGCTTGTCGGGTAGTACGAGCCCATGACCTGCAGGTGCGCCTGGACCCCTCCCCATGCGGGCATCCGGGTGTCAGGCGCGACGTTGGGCCGAAAGCTGATGTACACGGTCCCACCGGCGACCGGGACGGTCACCGCCCGCACCGCAGAGAACGACCCGAGCCTGCCCAACGTCACCTTCGTCGTCTTGCCTGGTTGTGCAGCCACGACCTTGGCCAGGCCGAGGAAGTCAGCCATGGCGACGTTGAGGTTGCCCGGCTGGCCGGTCACCACCCCTGAACCCATGACGTCGACGGTGTCGCCGTACTCGCGGTTCGAACATGCGCTGGCTGCCGGGAGCGCGAGAGCCACACGGCCGCAGTCGTACCGGTTGGCGTGCCCGACGCCGAGGTTGTGGCCGAACTCGTGGGCGAGGATCTCAGGGGTGGTGTACCCGTTGATCCAGCTGTACGGCCCGCCGACCGTCCCCAGCCCGGCCCACCCGCAGGCGCTCCACCGCGGGAAGTAGACCGACACACGCCCGGTCGAGCCCGACGGGGCTGTGTACTTGTTGGCGGCGATGACCTGGCTGGTCAAGGCGGCCATCGCCTGGTTCGAGCACGAGGTGGGCACGGTGACATGGCTTGAGGTCCGCGCGTCGATCCAGGGTTTGACCACGACGGACGTCGAGATCGCCCCGCCGCTCTGGGTCGACCAGTAGCGTGCTGTGGCCTCGCCGAGGGTGCGCAGCTCGGAGACCGGCACCGGGGGCGACCCGGTCCAGTACACCGGCAAGATCGTCAAGGTGTTCGTCGACGAGGCAGCCAAGAGCTCACCGTCGTCGCGAGGTTCGACGTCGACGTCGACGACGACCGCAGGTTTGGACTGGTCGTCAGCGGCGACGACAGCAGCCGCGCCGGTCGCACGACCAGCCCCTTCGATGGTCACCGTCACCTGGTCGCCGCTGGCTCCGTCGACCTGCACGTCGTGCGGGAGCGCGACGAGGCGCCCGTCGACCTCGAGCATGGCGACCAGGTCGTCGTCGTCGCCGCCGGTGTTCGCCATGACCTGGACCAGACGGCCGGACACGTGGACCGCACCGTGGCCTGCGACGCCCGGCAGGCCCCCCACAGTGAGCGCGCCAAGCACCAACATGACGACCAGGCCCGCACGGGCCGTTGTGTGGCTGCGCATACCACCGCCCATCGGCGCCCGCAAACGCAGCTGTGAAGGGTGCAGGGCCGAACAGGTGACGGCCGTTCGGGGTACCTCGACGAGCGGACACGCCTGCGCGGATGTACTTTGCCGTCCTCGGTTTCGGCCCGCAGGCTAGGCTGGTTGGCGCCGGCGGGCAGCCCTGTGGGGCCGGTCGGCGTCAGCCCTGGTCGCAGCCAGGTTTTCTCGTCGCTGCGCTGTGAGACAAGGAGCCGTTGCGTGCATATCGTCGTTACTGGGGGCGCGGGGTTCATCGGTGCGAACTTTGTCCACCACGTCGTGCGCGAGCACCCGCACACCCAGGTCACAGTCCTGGACGCGCTGACCTACGCCGGGGACCGGCGCAGCCTGGACCCGGTGGCCGACAAGATCACATTCGTCACTGGCGACGTCGCCGACGCTGAGGTGGTCGACCCGTTGGTCGCCGCCGCCGACGCTGTCGTGCACTTCGCCGCCGAGTCGCACAACGACAACTCCCTGGCCAACCCGTGGCCGTTCGTGCAGACGAACGTCGTGGGCACCTACACGCTGCTCGAGGCTGTGCGCCGTCACGGCACACGGTTGCACCACGTGTCGACCGACGAGGTGTACGGGGACCTGGCCCTGGACGACCCGGCGAAGTTCACCGCGTCGACCCCCTACAACCCCTCCAGCCCCTACTCGTCGACAAAAGCCTCCTCTGACATGCTCGTACGTGCCTGGGTGCGCAGCTTTGGGGTGGCGGCGACGATCTCGAACTGCTCGAACAACTACGGGCCGTACCAGCACGTGGAGAAGTTCATCCCGCGGCAGGTGACCAACGTGCTCGACGGGGTGCGGCCCAAGCTCTACGGCACAGGGGCGAACGTGCGCGACTGGATCCACGTAGATGACCACAACGCTGCGGTCTGGCAGGTGCTCACACGTGGGCAGGTCGGCCAGACGTACCTCATCGGCTCCGACGGGGAGGTCGACAACGCCAGCG
>WRCL01000120.1 GCA_009783975.1 Micrococcales bacterium | reverse complement strand
TGAGCACCTGGAACCCGTTGCAGATCCCCAGCACCGGCAGGCCGCGTCCGGCGGCGTCGACGACGGCGCTCATCACCGGGGCGAACCGGGAGATCGCCCCGGCGCGCAGGTAGTCGCCGTAGGAGAACCCGCCGGGCAGCACCACCGCGTCGACGGCGTGCAGGTCCTCGTCGGCGTGCCACAAGGTGACCGGGTCGGCCCCGGCGATGCGCACGGCCCGGGCTGCGTCGCGGTCGTCCAAGGTCCCAGGGAAGGTGACCACGCCGATCCTGGTCATTGCTGCGCAGCCTCGTCGGCGGCGACACGGACGACGTCTTCGATGACAGGGTTCGACAGCAGCGTCGTTGCAGCCTGCGCCGCCGCCGCGAGGACCTGCTCGGTCACCGGCCCGTCAACCTCCAGCTCGAAGCGTTTTCCCTGGCGGACGCCGACGAAACCGTCGATACCCAGCCGGGGCAGCGCCCGGGCCACGGCTTTGCCTTGCGGGTCGAGGATCTCCGGTTTCGGCATGACCTCCACGACAACACGTCCCACAGCTGTGCTCCTGGGTCGACGGTGAGCTTGCGCCCAGAGTCTACGCACCAGCCGCTGCGGTCGTTCACTTCGCCGACGGTTGGGTCCGCGGGTCGCGGTGCCTGTCCGGGGTGCAGTCCCTCGTCCGGCTGCGCCGGCCTCCCGCCAGACCCGGTGCCAGCGCGCCGGACAGGCACCCCGCGCTCGTCGGCCGCACCTGCGGTGGGTCTCGGACGACGGCGACCTACAGGTCGAGCTCGTTGCCGGTGATACGCCGGTAGACCTCGAGGTAGCGGTCGCGGGTGCGGGCCACGACGTGGTCGGGCAGGGGTGGGGGCGGAGCGTCGGACGTGCGGCTCCACCCTGAGGCGGGGGAGGTCAGCCAGTCTCGGACGTACTGTTTGTCAAAGCTCGGCTGGGTCTTGCCGGGGGACCAGGCGTCGGCGGGCCAGAACCGCGAGGAGTCGGGGGTGAGGACCTCGTCGGCCAAGGTGATCTGGTCGTCGGCGTCCAGGCCGAACTCCAGCTTGGTGTCGGCGAGGATCAGGCCCCGCTCGGCGGTGATCGCCTCAGCCCGGCGGTAGACGTCCAACGTCAGCTCGCGCAGCCGGTGGGCCGTCTCGGGCCCGACAAGCTCGACGGTCGCGTCGAAGGTGATGTTCTGGTCGTGCGCACCAAGCTCGGCCTTGGTCGCCGGGGTGAAGATCGGCTCAGGCAGGCGCGAACCGTCGACGAGCCCTGGGGCCAGCGCGATCCCCGTGACCGCCCCGCTGTGGTGGTACTCGGCCAGCCCCGACCCGGTGAGGTACCCGCGGGCGACGCACTCGACCGGGAACATCTCCAGGCGGCGGCAGATCATCGCACGCCCGTCGACGTCGTCGGGCACGATCGTGGAGACCACGTGGTCGGCGACCGTCCCCGCCAGCTGGGCGAACCACCACAACGACAGCTGCGTCAGCACGGTGCCCTTGTCGGGGATCGCCGGGGACAGCACGTGGTCGTACGCCGAGATCCTGTCGGACGCGACGACGAGCATGACCTCGCCGTGCAGCTCGGTGATCTCCTCCCCGGCGGGGGTGGAGTCCGGCACGTAGAGGTTGCGGACCTTCCCGGCGTAGGTCTGGGTCCATCCGGGCAGCACAGGTGCGGTCACAGGCTAAGCCAACCACGTGGGGACCTGTTCGGCAGACAACGCGACACAGATCCCCCCAGACGCCACCACTGACCCTGACGTGAGGCAACGCCTCGTCAGACTCACCGATATCACACGTGGTGGCCTCGCGTGTCGCATCGCAGCACGAGGACCGTCCGAGGGTGATCACACGTCCAGGCGACGTCCGGCCGCCCTTATCGAGCACCTTCAGGGGGCTCTCGGCGCGGTGCCGCCGAGAACTTTCCCGCTGCGTCCGACTGATTTCGCAGGTCGGAGCCTTGTCACGTCGTTTATCGCACATGATGACAAGATTGACAGCTGCCGAGTCCTCTTATGGGCGACCGAAGACGCTAGGATCAACATCGGATGTCGGGTATGCCCGGCTTGTCGGGGTTCATAACCACTGGGGACATCGCGGTAGCAGAAGGTCGCCCTCTGGCGGCCTTATCGGAGGAGGAAGGTAGATGACGATGGTAGCAGGCCTCGACGGGCAGAGCCCGCGCAAGGGTCTCGCGATGGTTGGGAGGGCGGTCCGGTGAGCACACCACCTGGGCACGGGCGTCCTGCCGGTCCGATGCGGATCGAGCCGCCCAAACCGATCAAACCCCGGCGCCGGCACGGCCTGGTCGCGCTGGGTGTGGCTCTGGTCGTCGTCGGGGCTCTGACAGCAGGCTGGCTGGTGCAGGTGACCACCAGCTCTGGGGAGGTCCTCGTGGTGACCCGGGAGGTCGCCCGGGGCGCGCAGATCAAGGCCGAAGACCTCGCGAAGGTCCCGGTGCCTGGCTCCAGCGTGCTGCGGACCGTGCCTGCGCGTGACATGGGCAAGGTCCTGGGCAAGGTGGCGACCACAGACCTGCGGCCAGGGTCGTTGCTCGCCCCGGACTCGTTCGCCGACAAGCTCGTCCCAGGCGAGGGCAAGTCCCTGGTGGGTGTGAGCCTGGACGCCACGCACCGGCCTGGGGTCGCCTTGCACGCCGGGGACACGGTGCGGTTCGTCCAAGCTCCTGTGGCCAGCGGTGATGTGCCAGCCCCGGGCACTGAGGTCTCGATCCGGGCGGTGGTGGTCTCGACGACCACCAGCGACACGGCGATGGGCTCGGTGCTCGTCGTCAACGTCGAGGTCGACGCCGCCGACGCTGCGCGCCTGGCGGCGCTCGGGGCCTCTGGCCGTGCGACGCTGCTCATCGACGCGCCCGGAGGGTCGACCCCCCCTGCCCCGGCGCCACCGCCATCACCAGAACCAACACCTGACACCCCGCCTGAACCGGACCCGGGAACAGAGCCGGAGCCGAACCCCGGGGAGGGCTGAGGCGTGGCGGTGGTTGCGCTGGCCTCAGCCAAAGGTGCCCCTGGGGTCTCGACGACGGCACTGGCGCTCGCGCGGACCTGGCCTCGCCCAGTGGTCCTCGTCGAGGCCGACACGGCCGGGCCGTCGGTGCTGCCCGGTTTGTTGCGTGGGACTGTGGCGCAGGTCGGCGGCCTGGTCCCGCTGGCCGTCGCCGCAGCCCACAACGAGCTGCCCGACCGTTTCTGGGAGCAGGCGTGCTGGTTGCCCGGCGGCACAGGGAAGTCCCAAGGCGACGAGGGCGCCCAGCAGGCACTGTTGCTGCCTGGGTTGACCTCACCAGACGAGGCCCCTGCGCTGCGGAACCTGTGGGGGCCGCTGGCCTCGCACCTGGGGTCGCTGGAGGCTGCTGGGTGCGACGCCCTGGTCGACCTGGGACGTCTGGCACCCTCGGACGACCGCGACTCCCTGGTGACGATGGCCGATGTCGTGGTCATGGTGACCAGGGCGTGGCTGCCGGACGTCACCGCGATGTTGCGCCTGGTCACCGCGCGGGTACCAGCCGCGACGCGCACGAGCACCGCGTGGCGGACCCTCGTGGTCGCCACCGGTCCGTACTCCGCGGCGGAGATCGCACACACTGCCGGGCTCGCCGGAGCCGGGACCATCGCCTGGGACCCCGACTCGGCCCAGGTGCTGTCTGTCGGGGCGAACGAGCCTGCCCGGTTCGCCACGTCAGCGCTCATGCGCACTGCCCGGACCGTCGCGCACGACCTGCTGGGCGAGGCGCGGCGCCGCCGCGGCCAGCTCGGTCTTGAGGAGGCACGATGAATTCGGCTCCAGCCCATATGGCGCTTGGCGCTCTGCCGTTCGTGCACCAGCCGACGCTCACCGCGCCGGTCGCAGCACCAGCGCCGGCGCCGACAACAGCGTGGGCCCCCGCTGGTGACCCAGCGTTCTGGGCGACGGTGCGCGAGCTGCGCGCGAAGGTCGCCGACCGGGTCCGTGATGATCTCACAGGCCGGGCCCTGGACGCGGCGAGCCGCGAACAGCTCGGCAGGCACCACATCCAGCAGGTCGTGGACGAGCACGCCCAAGAGCTCGTCGACCGCCGTCGCCCCCCGTTGGGTGCGGTGGTCGAGGCGCACCTGGTGCAGGTGCTGTTCGACGCGATGTTCCGCCTGGGGCGTCTACAACCTCTTGTTGAGCTGCCTGGTGCGACCGACGTGGAGATATACGGCCATGACAAGGTGCTCGTGCTGTTCGCCGACGGGCACCGCGAGTGGCACGGGCCGGTTGCCGACTCCGACGAGGACCTCGTCATCTACCTGCAGCTGATCGCGGCCCGCGACCCGAACAACGAGCAGCCGTTCACCCCGGTGCACCGGCACCTGGAGATGGCCCTGCCGGGCCGGGGGCGTCTGGCTGCTGCCGCGTTCGGGGTGACCCCGCGTCCGCGGGTGACGATCCGCCTGCAGCACCTGCAGAGCGTGGACCTGGCGATGCTGCGTGCGCAGGACGAGGTCGACACGATCCTCGAAGGTTTCTTGACCGCGGCGGTGCGGGCACGTAAGTCGATCATCGTCTCCGGCCAGGGGCAAGGCTCAGGCAAGACGACGTTCTTGCGGGCGTTGTGCTCGGTCATCGACCCTGGCGAGTCGCTGGCGACCGTCGAGGACGACTACGAGCTGTACCTGCACGAAGAGCCCGACCGGCACCACCGTGTGTTCGCCCAGCAGACCTTCCGGGGCGCTGGCGAGCTTGACGTGCACGGCAACCGTGCGGGGGCGGTCAGCGCCGGGGAGCTGTTGCGCCGCGCGTTGCGGCACACCATCGACCGGATCATCGTCGGGGAGGTCCGTGACGCCGACGCCCTGCTGGCGATGTTCGAGGCGATGCAGGCTGGCAACGGGTCGTTGTCGACGGTGCACGCCGACTCGGCGCACGACGTCGTCGAACGGCTCGTGGGCCTGGCGGTCCGCGACTCGTCGGTCACTGAGTCGTACGCGTACCGGCAGGTTGCTGAGACGATCGACCTCATCGTGTTCCTCGGGGTGCAGGTCAACGCTGACGGGTCCAAGACCCGGTTCGTGCGTGAGGTCGTCGAACCGTCCCGGGGGGAGTCGGGCACGGGGGTGGCCCTGACCGACGTGTTCGTGCCCAACCACATCGGACGGGCGGTGCCCAACGTCGCGCCGTCGTTCTTGGGCACGCTCGTGGCCGCTGGGTTCGACCAGTCGTGCTTGACCAGCGGTGGCACCTGGAGGACGTGGTGAACGGGGCGCTGGCCACGGCTGCTGTGGTGCTCGTGGGTATGGGGGTGCTGCTCGTCGTCGTCGGGTTGGCCCCGTCGGCGCCGCGTCCTGCCAGGCCACATACCGACATGGTGCGGCTGCTGGGCCTGGCGCCTGGTGGCCCGCTGGGGCGGCACCCGCGTGCGGTGGTCGCCGGTGCCGTCGTGGGCTTGGTCGTTGGTGCGGTGACCGGGTGGTGGATCCTCGTGGTCGCGCTGCCTGCGGCGGTCGTCGGTTTCCCGGTGCTGTTCGGGCGTGACGGGGCCGACGCGCAGGTCCAGCGCCTGACCGACCTGGAGTCGTGGTTGCGGGGCTTGTCGGGGACTCTTGTGGGTGGGTCGACCGGGCTGCGTCAGGCCCTGCACGACTCGGCCCCTTCGGCGCCGAAGTCGTTGCAGCCGTCCTTGGCGCGTCTGGCTGCCCAGCTCGACGCGCAACGGCCGTTGCCTGACGCCTTGCACGACTGGGGCGACGACCTCAACGACCCGGCGGCGGACCTGGCTGTCGCGTGCCTGAAGCTTGAGGCCCAGCGTCGCGGCGGGGCGGTGACCGGGTCGTTGGAGCGTCTGGCCGACACGGTCTCAGAGCTGACCACCGCACGGCGCCAGGTCGAGGCTGACCGCAAAGGCCCACGCACGACGGTGCGGTGGGTCTCGGTGATCTCTGGGTTGCTGCTCGCGGCGCTGGTCACCCAGCCGACGTTCTCCACGTTCTACACCACTGTGATGGGCCAGCTGGCTGCCGCGGTGTTCCTCGCCGCGTACTGCGGGTGCCTGTTGTGGATGCGCAAAGCCGCCCAGGGCAAGACCGTGCCGCGTTTCTTGCCAGCAGTGCCGACCAAGGGAGGCCAACGATGAGCATGGACCTGTTGCTGGCGCTGATCGCGGGAGCCGCCGCCGGGGCTGGTGTGTGGTTCGTCGTCCGCGAGCTGGTGCCTGGCCAGCCAGACCTTGCTGCAGCCCAGGCCCGGATGTCCGGCGCGGACCAGGTGCCGCTGGTGGACCTGGCGAGCTCGGCGACGTTCAAGGGCAAGGTTGGTGCGACGGTCACCGCACGGGTCAAGGTCCCCTCGTTGAGGTTC
>WRCL01000119.1 GCA_009783975.1 Micrococcales bacterium | reverse complement strand
GTTCAGTGCACGACCTGCCGCTGACCCGTTTGCTGGTGGCCAGCCCCAACCGCCGACCGGTTCGTATGCTGCTGGCCCCCCGGCAACAGCTGACCCGTTTGCTGGTGGTCACCAACCAGCAACAGCCGACCCGTTTGCGGGTGGTCACCCACCAGCAACAGCCGACCCGTCTGCCGGTGGCCCCCCGGCGCCGGCCGACCCCTTTGCTGGTGGTCACCAACCGGCAACAGCTGACCCGTTCGCGGGTGGTCACCCACCAGCAACAGCCGACCCGTTTGCGGGTGGTCACCAACCGGCAACAGCTGACCCGTCTGCCGGGCCGCCGCCGACGGCCGACCCCCTTGCTGGTCACCAGCCGCAGACCGCCGACCCTTTTGCCGGTGGTCGCCCCCCGGCGACGCCTGACCGGCCTGCCGGAGGGCCCCAACCGCCGGCCGACTCGTTCCCCGGCGGGCTTCGCCCGGTGACACCTGACATGTTCGCTGGCGGGCAGCCCCAACCGGCGACTGCCGACCCGTTTGCCGGCGGTCATCGTCCGGCGAACACCGACCCGTTTGGCCAGCCCCCGACTGCTGATCCGCATGTCGGTGCCCAGCCCCAGCCCACAGCCGACGCGTTCGCCAAGGCACCCCACGGGCCTGGCGACGCGCACGACCAACAGCTGACGATGCTCCCACCGATGACCGGGTCCCAGACGGTGCCCGACCTGGCGTTCAGCCCCGGAGCCGGGACCAACACGATCGGCGCGCCTGCCGGGGCGCCGGCTGCGTACGCCGGTCCTCATGCCGCCGCTCTGCAGGCTGGGCTGCACGCTCCCCAGCCCAGCGCTGACGAGCTGTTCCCGTCCGGTGCCGAAGAAGGCGAAAAGTCGTTCACGGTCACCTGGTTGCTCGCCTGGCTCGCGGGGGTCGTCGGCGCCGACAGGTTCTACCTGGGCAAGACCGGCACCGCTGTCGCCAAGCTCGTCACCGCCGGTGGCCTGGGTGTGTGGGCCCTGTACGACCTGTTCCTCACCCTGCTTGGCCACCAGACAGCCAAAGACGGTTCGCTCCTGGCCGGGTACGACGAGCGTCGCCGGCTCGCCTGGATCGTCACCCTTGGTGTGTGGTTCGTCGCCGCGGCGGTCTACGTCGCCGTGGTGGTGCTCGGCGTGTTCTGACACGCGTCGTGTGAGGGACGACCTGTGGGGGCAGGACCTGACCCGGGTCCTGCCCCCACAGGCCTGCATCGATCGCAACGGTGTGCATCGTGTGTCACGTGTCGAAACCGTTGACCTCGCGTCGAACCGTTGACCTCGCGTCGCACCGTTGCACTCGATGCGAAACGAATCCCAGGCCCGACCAGGCAAGACACAGGAACCGTCCCCATTGTCCGCAGTTGCGCCATGCAGGTGAATCCGGCGGGTTTATACCGTCTTGTCTGGTAGTTTGGAGCTTCCCCGCCGGACCGCGACAAGTGCGAGGGTTGTGTGATCCTTCTCGACGCCGACGTCGTCACCGCCTGCATGGAGCGTGGCCATGTCCACGCCGACCGTGCCATGGAGGTCATCACGACCGACGACGCGCTCCTGGTCCACCCGCTGGTCCTGCTGGAGTGCGCGGTCGGCGCCGTCGACAAAGGTGACGAGTCCCGTCTGCGGACCCTCGAACGGATCATGAAAGTGTGGTCACCAGACCCCCGCCACTCCCAGCGGGTCGAGCACCTGCGCGTCACCACGTCCCTGAGCCTTCTTGAGTGCTGCGTCCTGGACGCCGCCGAACGCGAGAACGCCACCTTGGCGACGTTCAACGCCCACCTCGCCCAGGTCGCCCGGGTTCGCGCCCGCCCCTTGCTCACCCTCGCCGCCGCCGACCGCCCCGCCGCGAACTGACGCCCCCGGCGTTCGGCGTCAAGGTCAACGGTTCGACGCCACGTCAACGGTTCGACACGTGACACACGACGCACACCGTTGCACTCGATACCGACCCCGTCATCGCTCGTCAGCGGAGATGATGGTGTGCAGGCCGCCCCAGCTGATGGGGCTGTCGACGAGGTCACCGGTCGAGCGCCAGCGGGCCAGGCAGGTGCGCTGGTAGGTGGCCAGGACGCCGACGGGGTCGGGGGACTCGTGGGCGTCGTCGACGGCAAGGGTGAGGGTGACCAGTGGGTTCTCGCCGGGGGTGTCGTGGGGGTGAGCGTGTGCGTACCAGTGGCCGGTGGGCAGGGGCCAGAGCATGCCGGTGACGATGGTGGCGCCTTGGGACAGCAGGGAGTGGGCCAGGCCGTAGGCGTCGCGGGTGCGGGCGTCGTCGCCGCTGGCGCAGGCGACCAGGGCGACGCGCGGTGGGTAGCGCATGTCGTCGGCGAGGATGTCCGAGGCGGCCAGGGGGCGGTGGGCACCCAGGGGGGCGGCGTGGCCGGGGGTCTCGGCGGGGCAGCACAGGTGCAGGGCTGGTTCGTAGGTGCCGTCGGCCAGGGCGACGGTGCTCACATGCCCGACGAACAACAACCTGGCTGGGCCGGCCGCCAACGCCGCGGTCAACCAGGTGCGGTCTTGGTCGCGCCGGCGGAACAGGCTCTCGGGTGACTCGTTCGGCCCCCCTGGGGCCGGGGCGTCAGGGCGCACGCTGGGCAGCGGGGGCTGGGCGACGAGCCGGCCGTCGGCCAGGTACGCGCGCATCCGCTGCTCCAGGGCGGTGCCGGCCGGCATCCGGCCGAGCACCGAACCCAGGGCCGAGTCTGTGGGGAACCCAGGCACGCGCGGGTCCAGCACCGCGACCACCGCGCCTGGCGGGGTGCCGGACGCAGGATCTGTGACGGTGTGGTCCGTGGGGTGAGCCGGGTGCGGGACCTGGTCTGGCGATGGGGTGACGGTGTGGTCTGTGGGGTCCAGACCGGCAGTCTCAGGCGCCGGGTTCCGATGTGCGTCGTCCTCGGTGTGTGGTGCACGCACCGGCAGGCCGAACGGGGCGAGGGTGACCAGGTCGACGAGCTCGACCAGGCGTGTGTCCACCGACGGCCCGCGGGCGGCGCCGGGCACGACGAGCAGGCCCCACGGGACCTGGGCGAGGTCGCCGTCGGCACGTACCCGCAGGCGGGGAGTCCGCAGCCCAGGGGTCGACTCGGTGCCGACCGTGCCCCCCGCTCCCGCCACGGCCTCGGCGTTGTGCGTCGCGATGTGCCGCAGGTCGGTGACGAGCTCGGGAGGGAGCAGGTGCTTGCCCAGGCCGGTCATCAACGCGACCTCGCTGTCTGGGTCGAGCAGCGCGGACGTGCCTGGCGGGACCAGGGCTGCGTTCGCGGCCACGGCCAGCTCGGTCAAGGCAGCCTCGACCGCGGACCGTTCGACCCGGACGCTGTGGACAGCCCCGGTCGTCGGACGTCGCCAGCACAGGTAGATGTCGGCGCGGGCGACGGCGACAAGGTCGAGGCCGCTGGTGTTCGTGTATGCGTCGAAGGTGCGTTGTTCGTCGCGGATGGCCCGTGAGTACCGCTCCACGGCGGCGGCGGCGGTCGGGGCCAGGGGGTCGGTGCCGGCGACGAGCACCCGCGGTGGCAGCCAGCGGTCGTCCGCGCCGGGCGGGACCGCCGGGGGGATCGTCGCGGCGAGGTGCGCGGCGAGCGCCGCCGCCAGGTCGTGGTCGCCACGTTCGGTCGCCAGCTGCAAGAGCATCCCGGTGCCACCGGTGAGCTCGGTGTCTTGCCAGGGCCCGCGCAGCATCTCGGGCACGTCGATGCGCCACACGTCCATGACCAGGCACGCGGGCAGAAGGCGGTCGACCTCGTCGTGGGCGAACCCCTGCTCCAGGGCGTCGCGCCCGGTCATGAAGTCGAACTGCACACGCACCTCGGTCGACAGCGCCTGCACCGTGCGACGCGCCATGTCACGCAGCTGGGCTGCCATCGTCGGGTTCTGCGCCCAGGTCCGTGCCAGCAGGACGTATCCACTACCGGTCAGTCCCTCCTGGTCGGGGCCCGCCTGGGTGACGAGCGTGTACCAGTGGCGGGCGACGTCGAGCTGCCCGTTGACCCGTGCCATCGACCCCAGGATCGCCGATGCGTACGCGAGGAGCCCAGCATCGTGCATGCGTTGGGCCCATGCCACGATGTCCAAGAGCATCGGGACCCCACGTTCGCCGTCGATGAACGTTGTCGCCACCGCCTGGCCCAACCGGGCGTCACGGTCTTGGCCGGTGGTGCGCGCTGGGTGGGCGAGCACCTGCTCGTACAGTGCGACGGCCCGGGCAAAGTCGCCCAGGGAGCGGCAGGCCAGAGCCAGCTCGTTGACGGCGCTGAGGTACGACTCGGCACCAACGTCGTACCCCCACGCCATGACCGTGCCTACCTGGCGACCCAGCTCCACGGCGGTCTCGGCGCACCGAAGGGCGGCCCCGACGCGCGCACAGGCCGACTCATACCTGGTCTGGACGACGAGACGGCACAGGACGTGCACCGGCGGCACCGGCCATGCCGAGCAGATGGCCTCAGCTGCGCGCAGGTGCTGGCGTGCGGCATGCATGTCTTCGCCCAGGTGGAGCAGCGCTGCGTCGACATGCATCCCCACCGCGAAGCTCGCTGCCTCAGCCGCCACAGGCCCGCCAGCGTCCATGACGCTCGTGCACAGCTCGGCGATCTGCGCGTGGACGGCGCGCACCTCGGCTGTGTCGTCCGCGAGCCAGGCGATACCAGCACGCAGGTCCAAGGTCCGCAGGCGTAGCACCGTGGCGGCAGGTTCGTCCACGGTGGCGCACCGGGCCTCGACCTGTGCAACAGCCGCCACCGACGGGGGCGGCGCCGGATCGTGCTGCGCCGTGCACAGTGCCCTCTCCAGCGCGCCGAGCTCGCGCTCAAGGTCGTCGGGCCCACGTGTGGTCGTCCACGGGTGCTGGTCGGCCGGACCGTCGACCACCAGGCCGAACGGGTCGAGCAGGACCACGTCCACCAGCTCGCCCAGGCGCGCGTCCCCCGGTGCGCCAGGTACGACGAGCACCGGCCAGGGGATCTGCGCGAGGTTCCCCGCAGCACGTATCCGCACACGTCCGCTGGCCAGCACGTCCGCGACGAGCTCTGGGGGCAGCAGGTGCTCGCCGAGCCCGGGCAGTGGCGACTCTTCGTCCACCATGAGCGCGGCACGGGCGACGCGGACGCTGTGGACCGTGCCGGTCGGGCGTCGCCAGCACAGGTACACCTCGCCCCGCTCGACGGCGACGAGGTCCAGCCCGTCGGTGTTGGTGTAGACGTCGGCGGTGCGCGACTCGTCGCGGACCATGTACCCATAGCGTTCGACGGCACTGTTGGCGGCCTGGGCGAGCACGTCGACGCCGGCGACGAGGGTGCGCGCAGGCAGCGACGATATCGCCCCACTGTCGTCAAGGACCACCGCACCCAGGTGCGCGGCGACGGCGGCGACGATGTCGTGGTGCCCTCGGGTGTGGGCGCTGGCGAGCAGGGTCGCGGGGACCGCATCAGCGGTGTGGTGGGCCACCCACTCGGGCAGGTCCATCCGGCCGACGTCCATGACCAACGCCGCCGCAAGCGCGAGGTCCCACGACTGCGGGTCGAACCCGGCGCTCAGTGCGTCGGCGGCGGTGACGTAGTCGACCATGGCGACGATGTTGGGCGCTGTCTCTCTGGCGGCCTCACGTGCGCACGCCCGCAGCATCTGCGCGATATCTGGTTTGACGTGCGTCCACGTGGTGGCGAGCAGGGCGAGGCACCAGGTGTCGATCCGCACCTCGGCGCCCTCGGAGGCGGTGACGTACCAGCGGCGGGCGGTGGCGAGGTCGCCGGAGGCCTGTGCGATCCTCCCCAGCTCGATCGCCACATGAGCGAACCCTTCGCGGTTGTCGGCGAACGTGTCGAGAAGCGCGGTCAGCTCGGGGATGGCCGCCTGGGGGTCGTGCGCCATGGTGACGCGCGCGAGCCCCAGCCGTGCGGCCCGCTCGGCGTGTGGTGTCAGGCCGGCGGGGGCGGCCAGCACCCTGGTGAACAGCTCGCGTGCGCGGGTCAGGTCATGTGTGGCCAGACACGTGGCCGCGAGGTTGGCGTATGCCTCGAGCAGGATCGTGGGGTCGAGCAGCGGTTCCCAGCCTTGGTCGCCGATGAGCTCCACGACGTGCTCTGCCTGGTGGTGGGCGTCGTCGTGCGACCCAGTCAGCAGCGCCAGGACGGTCCAGACGTTGTGCATGGAGATCGAGATGTCCAGGTCGTAGGACCGGTGCGCGACAAGGTGCTCCTCGATCGGCCTGATGGCCAGCAGACGGGTTTCCACATCGGCGTAGCTGTCGAGCTCCAACAAGATCCGGGCGGCGTTGACGGTCGCGCTCACCGCGGTGTTGCCAGCGCCGACACCGAGCTTGCCGTCCCTGGTCATCAG
>WRCL01000118.1 GCA_009783975.1 Micrococcales bacterium | reverse complement strand
TGCCGTGCGCGTTCTTCCTAGCGCTGTGGCTGTGGTCGTGGCCGAAACCACGCCAGCTGGTTCTCACCACCGAAGGCATCTGCCTGCAGGACCAGCGGCAGTCGGGCTCCCTGGCCTGGGACGACGTGAAGGATCTGATGTGGGGGCCTGGCGTCCAGATGGACCAGGCGTACATCATCACAGGCCACCCGGACGCGCCGTCGTGGTGGTGCGAACGCCGGACACTGTTCTTCCGCCCGAAGCTGGTGCTGCTGGAAGTGAGCACCATGTGCATCGACCTGGACCCGTTGCTGCTGGGCTGGGCGCTCGTGACCTACCAGCAGCACCCAAGCCTGCGCTCCGAGCTGGGCACCGACGCGGCGCGGGCACGGCTGCTCGACGCCGGATACGCCGCCGCCACCACCCCGACTGAGATCCGCTCGTGCCACCCGTTCTTCCTCTACCGTCCTCGCTGGATGACATGACGGCACGTACCACAGCCACCCGACTCACCGCCTCCTTGTGTGCTGCGCTGACGAGCGCAAGACACAGGACCCGTCTCTCGCGGGGGCGCTGACCAGGCACGGCGCTGGGAACCGTCCCCACCGTCCTGACCCGCGTTGCAGCGAGGCGCTGACCAGGCAAGACATAGGAACCGTCCCCACTGTCTGCGGGACGGGAACCGTCCCCACTGTCTGCGGGACGTGTCGGGCGTGCTCATGTGGCAGGCGGAGGTCGGGGGTCGGCTGTGCTGGTGGTGCGGCGCGACCCTCGGCGGGTGCCGGCGACGTGGTGCACCTGGGGGGTGGTGACGCAGGCGCTGGTGCGTGGCGGCGGGCCTGCGGCGCGTGCGTGGGCGCGCCCGGGCAGCGTCGAGCTGGTTGCGCACCGGCGTGGTGCCCGGCGGCGCACCGACCTGCACGGCGCCTGCACAGGTGCGAACGCGTGGCGGGGGTGGGCTGGTGCTGGTCCGGCGTCGACTGGGGCGGGGCTGGCGTGGCGGCCGCAGGTCGTGGCCTGGACCGCAGGTTTCCCCACGGGTGCGACGTGCCGGCCCGGCGCCGTGGGTCGTGGCCCAGCGTCGAGCTGGGCTGCGCTCACGTGACGACCGCTGGCACGGCGCCCGACGGCGTCGGCGTGCCCGGCACTGGTGTGACGGCCCCGTCGCCCGGGTGGAGCAGCTGTGCGTATGTGACGTGCACACACGGCGGGTGCAACGGCGTCCGGGGCGTCCAGCTGGGCATCGCTCGCGTGACGAGCGCGGACGGCGGCACCTGACGACGTGCTGCGGTCGTCGCGGGGCTCTTCGCACGGTGCCGGGACCGCGCACACTGCCGCGTGACGAGCGCTGGCCCCAGCGGTTGGGCTCACCACGGCGTCGACCCGGGCCGCGCTGGCACGACGACCGTGTGCGACGGACGGCGTGGCTGCGGACACACCTGCTGGGGCCGCAGCGCACACGGCGTGACGACCCAGCACCGTGCTCACCGTTCCAGCGTCGACCGCGTTGGCGCTGGCGTGACGAGCCTGCACCACGCCGACCGTGCCAGCCTCGACGGTGCCAGCACTGGCGTGACGGCCGTGAGTCACGGCGTTGCGCGGGTCGGGTACGTCGGTGGACGTGGGGCTCGCCTGCTGGGCCACCGACACGAGAACCTTGTCTGGGACTGCGTCGGGCATGGCGCTCGCCTGACGGCCGCAGGCAGCGACGGGGTCGGGGTGTGGCAGCACGTCAGACGACGTGGGGCTTGCGTGCCGGCCGCGGGCGACGGGGTCGGGGTGTGGCAGCACGTCGGGCGGCATGGCGCCGGCGTGACGGCCGCAGGCTGCGACGGGGTCGGGGTGTGGCAGCACGTCGGGTGGCATGGTGCTCGCGTGGCGTCCACGTGCAGGGGGCGACGTGGTCGCCTGCGTGGCGGGCTGGAGTGTGGACATCATCGCCTCCATCGGGGATGCGGTGGTGGGGGCATGGACGGTTCCCGAGTGGGAGGCCGTGACCTGCGACGACATGGTGAGCGGGCACCGGCGGGACCGGCGTGTGGCGCGGTGTGGGCCGCCGGCGGTGCGGCGGCGGCTGACAGCCACGGCGCCGACACCGGCCAGGAGCAGACCCAGAGCAGCGGTGACGAGCGCGACGGTGCCTGACGCACCGGTGTACCCCAGCGGTGTGGAGGGCAGGATCTGCGAGCCTGTGCCGCGGTACTTGGCGTCGTAGCCGTCCCGGTAGCCATTGGCGTAGCCGGCGGCGTACCCCCCGTCGTACCCGTCGCGGTAGCCGCCGTCGTAGCCGGCGCGGTAACCGCTGTCATACCCGTCGCGGTACCCGTCGGCGTGCCCGTCGCGGTACCCGTCGAGGTAGCCCTCGGTGTGGCCGTCGGTGTACCCATCGCCATGGCCTTTGTCGTACCCCTCGTTGTAGCCGTCACCATGGCCCTGCTTGTACCCGTCGCCATGGCCGTCTTTGTACCCGTCCCCGTGGCCGTCGCCGTGGCCCTTGTCGTACCCGTCGCCGTAGCCGTCGTCGTACCCGTCACCGTGGCCGTCGTCGTACCCGTCGCCATAGCCGTCGCCGTGGCCGTCTTTGTACCCGTCCCCGTGCCCGTCGTCGTAGCCGTCTTTGTACCCGTCGTCGTAGCCGTCGCCCTTGTCGTCACCGTCACCGTCGCCATCGCCGCCGTCACCGTCACCATCACCGTCACCGTCGGGGTCGGGGTCGGCGGGGACGAACGTGATGGTCACCATGTCGTGGGCGCTGATGTGGTCTGTGGGCTCGGCGTCGGGGTCGTCGCCGGCGACGGGTGTGGGCAGGCGACCCTGGGCTGTGGCGTCCGAGACGATCTGGCCGGCGTCCATGTCCTGGTCGGTGAGGATGTACAGCCCTTCGCAGATGACCTCTTCGCCGGGGGCGATCCAGGCCCAGGCGCACCCGACGGTCACCAGCCCGACGAGGGTGTCGGTGAGGTCGACGTCGAAGACCGTGACGTTGCCGGTGTTCGTCACGGCGAACCGCAAGAAGACCTCGTCGCCAGGTCGCGCGGCGGCGGGGAAGGCGACGTCGTACGTCGTCACCAGCTCGAGCCCGGGATCGGCCGGGATGTCAAAGCTCCAGTCGTCGGCGGTGGACGTCGCCTCGGTCGACCTGGGCGGGAACCCTTCGGCTGTCGCGTGGTTCGTGACGAACCCCGCGTCGATGTCTTCTTGGGTGAGCACGTGGACCGCTGTGGCGGTGACCGACTGCCCAGGTGCGAGCTCTTCAGGGACCCCAGGCCAGCTGGCGTAGTCCACCCCTCCAGGGATGAGCTCGTCGTGGACCTGCACCGCGTCCATCGTCACCGTCCCGGTGTTGGTGACGGTGAACGTGTAGTCCACCTCGTCGCCGACCTGCGCGTCAGGGTGCAGGCCAGGACCGGTCTTGGTCAGCTCCAGCTCGGGGTGGAAGGTCGTCGTCGCAGTCGTCTGGGCGACCGCTGAGACGTACCCGCCGGTCGGTGTGGTGCCCAACGCCTGGGCGTGGTTGACGACATAGCCGACGTCCAGGTCAGCCTGGGTCATCGTGTAGACCCCCGCTGCGGTCGCCGACTCCCCCGGGGCCAGCACCCCAGCGGCACCTGGCCACGGCCCGGGAACCAGCGAGTCCAGGACCCCGTCGGTGATGGTGATCGCGCTGACCGTGACGTTGCCGTTGTTCGTGACCGCGAACGTGTACCCGACCTCGTCACCGGCCATCGCACCGGCGGCCTGCGCGGCGTCGACGGTCTTGGTCAGCACCAAGCCGGGGCCTGCGGGCAGCACCACGGTGAAGGCCGCGTCGTCGGAGACTGTCGTGCCCTCGTACACCCCGCTGGCTGTCGCGGTGTTGGGCCGCACACCAGCGTTGATGTCGGCGGCGGTCAGGGCGTAGGGGGCTGTGACCGTCGTCGACGCCCCTGGTGCCAACGTCGCGGGCACCACGAGGCCGGCGAGCAGCGGGTCGACGAGGGCCAGGTCCGTCAGCTCGACGTTGCCGTTGTTCGCCACGAGCAGCTGGTAGGTCACAGGAGCGCCGGGCGCGGGGTTGACGACCCTGTCGGGGTCACCGGTCTTGGTCACGACGACCGACGGTGTCGGCGGTGCCGGCCATGTCGCCTCAGCTGTGCTGGTCACCGACGTGCCGCTGGGGTCGAGGCCTGTCGCCGTGGCCTGGTTGTGCACGGTGCCCGCGGTGACGTCAGCGGGGCTGAGGGTGTACGTCCCGGTCGCCACGACCGACTGGCCAGGTGCAAGGACGTTCGGTGCGCCGGGCCAGGTGCCGAACGTCACGGCACCGAGCATCGGGTCGGCGACGGCCACCTGGTTCACCGAGACGTTGCCGGTGTTGGCCACGGTGAACACGTACTGCAGCAGGTTCCCGGCCACAGCGACATCTGCGGCCGGCGTCGCCGGGGCGATCTTGGTCAAGGTGATCTGGGCGTTGGCCGGCAGGGCCACCGTCGCCCGCGCCTGGTGCGAGACCCTCTCGCCGTCAGGGTCGGTTCCGGCGATGGTCGCGGTGTTCACCAGCTCCCCAGCGTCGATGTCGGCCTTGACCAGGCGGTACGAGCCGGTGCCCGACACCGACTGGCCCGGGGCCAACGTCCCGGGCACACCTGGCCACGCACCCAGCGACTCGTCAGCGAGCATCGGGTCGTCCAACGTCACGTCGGTGAGGGTCACATCACCGGTGTTCGTCGCTGCGAACTGGTACGTGACCAGCTCGCCAGGCTGGGCGTCGGTGATCGAGGTCGGGGTGGCGGTCTTGACCAGCGACAACCCGGGGGCCGGGACCAGAGCCAGGTGCGCCTTGGCGTGGTCGTCGTACTTCGTGGGGTCGGTCGGAGCTTCTGGGGACGGCACGGCACGGCCGAGGTCGTCGACGGCGATCGCGTGGACGGGGGTCCCGCCGCTGGCGGTCGTCGAGGCTGTCGCAGCGTTGTCCACCCCGCCCAGGTCCACGTCCAGCTGGGTCAAGACGTACGTGGCGGTGCACGTCACCGTCGCCCCCGGTGCGATGGACGACCCAGAGCACGTGATCGCCGACAGGTCTTCCAGCCGGTCCAGGACGCTCAGGGCGCTGACCGGCACCGTCCCGGTGTTCTTGACCTTGAAGGTGTAGGTCGCCGTGTCACCGGCCACACCCTCGGCGCCACCGAGGGAGACCGCTTTGTGCACGGTGATACCGGCGGTGGCGATCGTCGACCCGGCCACCCCCTGGGGTGCCTGGTCCGGTGGCAGCGGCACACCGTCGGGGTTGACGAAGTCCCCGGCGGCGTTGACCGCGTACGCACCACCAGAGACACCATCAGTGCTCACGCCCGCCGCCGACGTGTTCAGCCGCAGCACCCGTCCGGACATGACATCAGCCACACGCGTGGTGTACGTGGCGGTGCACACCATATGCGCCCCGCCGACGAGCACCGAGGCCGGGCACGTGACCACCGGGGCAGGCCCGGCCCCAGAGAAGTTCGCGACGGTGACCTCCACGTCGTCGACCGTCATCGCTGCGACGTTGGAGACGATGACGTCGTAGTGCACCGGCTCACCGGGGGCGGTGATCAACGTCGTGGTCGGGACGGTCCGGATCGTCAGGCGCGGGACGGTCAGGTCCACAGAGGTCCCGTACAGCTCGGGGTCGTCGGCGGCCGCGAAGTTCGTGAACGTCCAGGTGTCGATGTTGGAGTTGTCGCCCCAGTAGTTCGCCAGGACGTTGACCCCGTTGTCGGCGCCCCACGAGTGTGTCGGGCCGGTCTTGCCGTACCCCTCAGCACCCGTGGCGACCATCGCCGGGGACACGTCGCCGTACCGGGTGGTCAGCGACTCGCTGATCAAGGTGTCGTCCCACGCCAGGGACTGCATCCCCATCGTCCCAGGCGCCCCGATGATCTTCTCCCACTGCTGCCCGTCGATGTGCTCCGAGTCGACCAGCACCATGTGCAGCTCGTCGGTGGTCTGCAACCGCACCCGTGCGGAGTTGATCGCGGTGATGTCGGTGACGACGCGACCCACCGAGTCACGCCCGTCCCACACGAACGTCCGGGTCGTCGTCGCGTCGACCGCGGTGAACGGCACCGAGATGTCCTCGGGGTCGTCATAGGAGCCGTTGGAGTTCGTGTCGATCTCCAGGAAGTACGACCCGACATAGTTGGTGGTCGTCACTGAGAACGTGCCGGCGAACGGTGCGCCGATCCCACCACCACGTGTCCAGGTGACCACTGGTTTGCCCGGGGCCTGGTAGTCGGGCATGACCGACATGGTGTTCCCGGTCAACGGGTCGATGGCCTGCGCGGGCAGCACACCAACATCTGGCATCGACACGAAGATGTTGTAGAACTGCCCACACTCCTCCGAGGGCAACGCGTACACGTCACGG
>WRCL01000117.1 GCA_009783975.1 Micrococcales bacterium | reverse complement strand
GGACGAGTGGACCGAGGCGATCCGGTTCGCCCGGCGCAGCCGCACAAGGTTCCCGGCGCGTTCTTCGCTGATCTTGACCCGTTCCAACGACGCATAGATCTGCCCGACCTTGTCCAACCACGTGGGCTGGTCGGTGAAGAATGCCGGGATCATCACAGGCCTCCGCTCCTCCGGCGACCACCTTACTGGGCGCCGGCGTTGTGCCGCCGGGGTGCGGCTGGGGCAAAAGCGGACCAGAAGCGACATACCGGCTCTACGATGGGGCGGTGACGTCCGGGGATGTGCTGTCTCAGTGGCTGCAGCACAAGCACGGGTCGGTGGTGCAGGGGTCGCTGGTCTCGCTCAGCCGCGGTGGGCTGCTGCGCGTGTCCAGCGAGCAGTCACGTGCGGTGCAGGTGCTGCTGCCGGTCATGCACGGCGGGCAGGCGGCGGTCGCCCGGGCGGTGGACCAGGCCGGCACGTCGCTGGCGTTGCGGGTGCAGGCGGTCTCGTCGGACTCTGAGAAGGCCCGGCAGATGGAACGCCTGGTCAACATGACGACGGTCGCTGAGGCGGCGCGGGCCCAGCCGCAGCGGTTCCCGGCGGTGCTGCCGGTGCACGAGTCGTTCGTCCTCGTCGTGCCAGGTGCTGATATGCCGACCACGGCCCCCCAGGCCGAGTACGAGCTGTGGTGCGACATCATGGCGTGGTGCCCCAACGACCTCAACGGGTGGGCCAAGGCGGTGCCGGTGGGTTCGCGCCAGCCGGCTGTCGTCCTGCGTGCGTTCGTGCCGTTGCTGGCCACCGTCTGCTCGGTCCACCAGGACCTGGGGATCGTCCACCGCGACATCACCCCGAACAACGTCCTGGTCGACGAGCACGGACGGTTGTTGCTCGCCGACTGGGGGATCGCCCACGGGATCGCCGCAGACCAGACCTCGACGTACACCCAGCTCATCGGCAACCGGGGGTTCTCCTTGCCGCCGGAGATGCTCGCCGGCGACCCGTCGGTCGGGCGGTACACCGACGCGTGGTACCTGGGTTCGCTGCTGGCGTGGATGCTCACTGGTGCACCGCCTGGTCCCCAGCACGGGCCTGAGTGGCTGCCGCCGGGGCTTCCCAGCGGACCGCTGGGCGACCAGGTCACCACCGTGATCCAGGCGTTGTGCTGCCCAGACCCGCGCGGACGCGCTGACCTGGGCCAGGCGCAGGTCGCGCTGGCCAACGCCGCCGCCGGGCGGATGACGGCGAACCTTCCCGCCGTCCGCCCCGCGCGCACACCCGTCGTCGCCCCGCCGGGCAGCACCCAGGCCCAGCTCCCCCGGACGGTTGCTGACGCGCCAGGCAACACCTATGCCCAGTTTCCGCGCACGGCCGTCGACGCTGCCCCGGGCAACACCCACGCGCAGTACCCCCGGGCGGTCATCGGCGTCGACGTCGGGCGGCGCGAGCTGCCGCGCGTCGGGTTCGCAGGGTGGGGGTGGGCGTTGTTCGGCCCGGTCTTCGCGTGCGTGCTGCTCGCGCTCCCGTTCGTGCTGACCTGGGAGAACGCTCCGTGGCGCTCGCAGGCAGACGACCGCGGGACGACCCAGGACGGGACGACCCAAGGTGGGACGGGCACCAGCGCAGCCGACGCAGCGACGTACTCGGCGGCACGTGTCGAGGAGATCTTGGCCGACCTGTACGAGGCGACCGGCGGCACCGAGTTCACCCGGATCAACATGTTCACCGACTATGTGGTCGCCACGGCACGCACTGCGCCCGGGGCATCGACGTTCGACCGGTACACATGGCGGAACGGGAAGGTCACGCACCAGGCAGCGACCATCCAGCCAAAGCCTGAGGAGGTGTTCGACGCGGCTGGGGTGGACTGGACGCTTGCTGAGAAGCTCGCCGACCAGGTGCCGCAGCTGACCGGGGTCGACGAACCGAACAACATCAACGTCCAGGTCTACCTGCTGTCGAAAACCACCTTGGTGTTCCAGCTCGGCACACGCAACGACTACTACCACCCGTGGATCCGGGCCGACAAGAACGGCAAGATCCTCACGGTGAGCACCGACGTCCCCGGGTATCCGCCGTCGTAGGACGCGACAGGCTCATGTCACAGGCCGCGTTCGCGCAGGCCGCTGACGAGCTGGACGTACAGCTCGCAGATGTCGAAACCGTCGATGTCACGGCGCAACAGGTCGATCATGTCCCCGTGGGACAGGCCGTGGCGGCCGGTGGGTTCGACCGTGCCGAGGTACTCGCCCCAGCCCATGGAGGTCAGGGCGACGAGGCCGTCGTTGGCGCCATCAGCGGGCGCGATGAGGCTGTACCCGACGTTGAGCGGGAAACCGGCAGCAAAACGCGACGCCATGACAGAGCCGATGGACAGGTAGAGCACACCGGGGGCGTCGGGCATGAAAGTGGCCAGACGGGCGCACTCGGTGTCGGTGAGGTCGGCGACGCTCGCGAGGAAGTCCGGCGCCGGGTCGCCAAGCTTGGTCATCACCGCGTCAGAGCTGGTGCCGATCTGGGCCTGGACCTTCGGGGAGATGCGGTCGAGCACTGCCCTGGCGAAACGGCACCCGCGGTGGGGTGTGTTGACCGTCGTCAGCGAGGCGACCTTGTCGGCCATCCCGAGCTGGCTGATGGCCCAGCGTGCGTCGAGCCCGCCTTTGGAGTGGGCGATGATGTTGACCTTGCCCGTCGCCACGGCGGCCTGCTCGATCGCCGTGACGAGCTGGGCGGCGCAGTCGGCGACCGGACGTGACGCGTCCTGGTTTCCGTAGGAGACGGTCGCACCGTTGGCGACCAACGCATCGGGGATCCGGCCCCAGTACCCGAACTTGTCCCAGTCGCGGAAGAACACGCCGTGGACCATGAGGACAGGGTGACGGGTGCGGCACACCTGGTCGCCGACCCGGGCCCGGTCACGTTCGAGGCGGTACGTCGTGGCTGCGATCTCCCGGGCGCTGGTGCGGCACGCCCGCCCCAGCAGCACGACCGTCACCGGCGGGATCCACCACAGCACAGCGATGAGCACCTTGGTGACCGTCGGGACGTTCGTCGAACCGATGCTCAGCCGGACGAACCCGTTGACCGCCACACCGAAGATGAGCACCGCCGCGACGACGATGTTCACCACCGCCCCGGCGATGAGCCCACCGCGCCCGTGCGCGACGTGGAACGCGAGCCACACCCACCACACGATGTTGGCCACGGCACACGCGCTTGCCGCGAGCGTCAGCTCGTACCCGTCGGCGAGCACAGCCAACCGCCACGGCTCACCACGCCGCCACCGCAGGCGAGGTGCGAACGCGACCACCGTGCAGACCACGACGCACCCGACCACGCACACGACGGCCAACGCCACCGGCCGGACCACCCACCCCCACCACACAAGGTTGACCGCCGCCCCCAGCGCAGCCCACACCACAACCCGGCGCAGGTAGGTCACCACACACCTCCTCGTCGCGACAGATCATGCCACGCCCCCACATGCGCCGGGGACAGTGTCGGTCTGCCATGCTGGGCGGTTGTTCCGTGGGTCAGGCGGCCTTGGCTGGTTGAAACCTGAGCGGCGAACCGAAACCTGAGTGGGGAACCTCAGGTTTCGGTTCGCCGCTCAGGTTTCAATGCTCGCTGGCGCTTCTGGCCAACCGTCGCCGGCGGGCACCTGCGGGTACCGTAGGAGCATGACGCGGATCGGCACGAGTGGCCTGGACATCTTTCCGTTGGTGTTCGGGGGCAACGTGTTTGGGTGGACGGTGGACCAGGCGGAGGGTTTTGCGCTGCTCGACGCGTTCGTCGACGGTGGGGGGACGATGGTCGACACCGCCGACGGGTACTCGTGGTGGGTCCCGGGCAACGAAGGCGGTGAGTCCGAGACGGTCATCGGGGCGTGGATGGCCTCGCGGGGCAACCGTGACCAGGTGCTCGTCGCGACGAAGGTCGGGTGGGACCCGCGGTTCAAGGGGCTGCACCCAGACACGATCGTCCGCGCGGCCGACGCGTCGTTGACGCGGCTGGGCACCGACCGGATCGACCTGTACTACGCGCACTTCGACGACCCGGACGTGCCCATGGCCGATTTCGTCGGGGCTCTGAGCGCCCTGGTCGACGCGGGCAAGGTGCGGTACATCGCCCCGTCGAACTTCTCCGCCGAACGCCTGGACCAGTGGGCTGCGGTGACCGCCGCCCACGGTGCGCACCCGCCGGTCGCGCTGCAACCGCACTACAACCTCGTCGAACGCAGCTATGAGACCAACGGGCTGCGCGACGCGGCGGTGCGGCAGAACCTCGGCGTCTTGCCGTACTTCGCGTTGGCCAACGGGTTCCTCACAGGCAAGTACCGCGCTGGGGGGCCGGTCGCCGGTGAGCGTGCAGCCGCGGCGGCGGCGCACCTGACGCCGCACGGCCAGGCCGTCCTGGGTGTGCTCGACGAGGTCGCTGCCAGGCACGGCGTCGAAGTCGCGACCGTGGCGCTCGCCTGGTTGCGCCTGCAGCCGACAGTCGTCGCGCCGATCGCGTCGGCCAGCCGTCTTGACCAGCTGCCGGCACTGATGGCCAGCGCCACCTTGGAGCTGTCCGACGACGAGGTCGCCACCATCTCGGCGACCTGACCAGCGCGGCAACATCGCGTCGGTGTGTTGCGCGGCGTGTCGCATGAGTGCCGACGCACGCTGCAACAGATCTGGGCGCACAGACGTGTTCTAGTTGACCCCGTACCCTCAGCCCTCAGCCACGTCGCGGACCTGGGGGTGCGGCTGACCATTTCCCGGCTGCCCGGACCCGTCAACGATGACGGGGCCCTGAAGGAGACGCACATGACCACCACAGCACGCACCGCACGCCGCGCAGCCGGAGCGGTGGTCGCCGCCGGCGTGCTCGCGGCCCTCGTTGGCTGCGGACAGTCCGACCCGGCGACGAGCCCGTCGACGACACCGTCACACGACGTCCTCGCCACGACCGCCCCTGCGCACGACGAGCTGCTCGCCGCCGCCAACCAGGCGCTGGCCGCGCTGGGCGCGCAGGACTACGCCGCGCTGGCCCAGCTGGCGAGCCCCGAGGAGAGAGTCCTGTTCTCCCCGTACGTGTCGATCGACGACGCCGCCGTCCGCCTGTCACCAGAGCAGATCGCCGCCCTGGGCACATCGACACAGGTGCTCACCTGGGGCACCTATGACGGCAGCGGCAACCCGATCACCATGACCTTCGCCGAGTACCGCACGCAGTTCGTCTGGCCCCGCGACTACACCACCGGCGCGCAGACCGTCGTCGACGCGTCGTTGGTGACGGGGAGCAGGATCGCCAACACCGCCGAGTTCTTCGGCCCCGGGGTGCACTGGGTGGAGTACTCGTTCCCCATCAGCGGCCCCGACGAGGTCGACTGGTCGGCCTTGCGCCTGGTCCTGCGTGACACCGACGACGGGTACAAGCTCATCGGGATCGTCCACGACGCCTGGACCCCCTGACACCACCACGCGACCGTCCGACCGTCCTCACGCAGCAACCGTCGACGGCGCGACCAGCGGCTGAGACGCGCTCCGGGGACGAGCTGGTGTTCGTCCCGCTCGCACCCTGAGGGCCTGCGAGGAATTCCCTGACACATCGTGGGGCCCACGACATCGGTCATGGTCAGGCGGGTGGCATCAAGCTCGTCGATGGTCCGGTGCGAGCTGGTCGACCAGATCCATGGCTGTGGCCTGCACAGACGTGTGGGCGGGCCCGCGGCCGACGACAGCAACAGCTGGACGGCCAGATCGTGGCCGGCGGTGACCAGCGGGACGCCCAGGGGCTCCGCCAGGGCGACGTACGACGCGTCGTCGACGGTCAGGAGCGCCAGCGAGAGTTGATCGTCCTGTCGAGAAGTGATGCTCCTGCATCACTTCTCGACAGGACGATCAACTCTCAACCCGTGGGACCGCAGGGTCACCGGAAGGTCGTGCAGGTCTTGGCGGGCTTCGTAGGAGTAGACGACGGGGCTGGTCATCGCTGGGTGAGTCGTTGTGCGTGGAGCTCGGCGACACTCGCGCGGACCTCGTCGGCGCTGATCAACTCCGAATACATGGGACGTATGACGTCAGCGCTCAAGCGGCGCCAAGGGCGCGCTGACCAGGCAGGACATTAGGAACCGTCCCCATTGTCCGCGAGGATGGGGATCGAGGCGGTGTCGTCGCAGGTGTGGCCCGGTGGGACGCCGAGGACGGCGTGCTCGTCGGGGCGGTGGGGCAGGATGTGGGCGAGGTAGTCGGCGGTGACCTCGGGCAGGGGGACGTCGCGGTGCTGGGCCTGGGACATGAACCAGCGGTGCTCGAGCAGCTCGTGGTAGACCTCGGCGGCTTCGAGCTTGCCGCGCAGGTCGACCGGGACGGCGCGGACAGCCGGTTCGAAGACGTCGGTGAGCCAGTC
>WRCL01000116.1 GCA_009783975.1 Micrococcales bacterium | reverse complement strand
GGCCGCGAACCTGTCGATCATCACCACGGCAAGGCCGTCGAAGATGGCCGAGCCCATCTCGGCGCGCACAGCCGCACAGCTGACGCAGATGATGGAGCTCGTCGTCACCGACGGCAGCGCCCGTACAGCGCAGATCCCTGGGGTGCGTGTCGCGGCCAAGACCGGGACCGCCGAGGACGGCAACCGGTCCCCGCACGTGTGGTTCACCGGGTTCGCACCGGCTGACAACCCGCAGGTCGCCGTCGTGGTGTTCGTCAAGAACGGCGGCGAGGCCGGCGACGCGGCAACAGGTGGACGGGTCGCCGCGCCGATGGCCAAGCTCGTCATCGAGGCGGTGCTGAACCTCTGACCGGCCCGAAATTGCCTCGTCGGTCTGACCTTTGGTTGGTACTGTCACCGACGGAGATCAGCAGCCGACGTCACCGCTGGTGGCGACGGTCCTGCGCGTCGTACCTCCACCACACGTCACTACACATGACGCGGATCTCGCGGGTTCGATTCCTGTTCGGCGGGCGGGTGACGGCATCGACGGCGGCTAGCCAGCGGCCCGGGACGGTCCACACGACGTCCGGTGCCCCGCGACACCGCTGTGCCGCCACCTGTCCGCCACCGCCACGCCGAGGAGCACCAGATGTTGCGCAAGACCACCGTCCACGCGACCGAGTGTGCCGTGGAGTACGTCAACGCTCGTTTTACCCGGGTGCTCGAACCTGGACGCCACCGTCGCCCGCGCCGGGCCACGTACCGCAGGGTCTCGATGCTGCACCGTCTGTCGGCTGTCGCCGCCCAGGACATCCCCACCAGCGACGGGCTGAACGTGCGTATCAGCCTCATGGTGCACTGGCGGGTGGCCGACCCGCGCACGTTCCTCGAAGTGGCCGAGGACCCGTTCGACCTGGTGTACCTCGCCGCCCAGATCGCCTTGCGCGAGGCGGTCGCCGCCACCGACGCCCAGTCGCTGCGCCGCGACAACCTCGGTGACCTGGCCGCCCCCGTGCAGGACGTGGCTCGCGACGTCGGTGTCGAGGTGCTTGCCGTCACCGTCAAGGACGTGCTCTTGCCGCCCGAGCTGCGCTGCGCGCACCTGGAGCTGGCCACCGCCCAGCTGCGTGGTGAGGCCCAGCTCGCCGCCGCCCGGGCCGAGACCGCAGCCCTGCGTTCCCTGGCCAACGGCGCCAAGCTGCTCGACGACCACCCGGCACTGGCCCGCCTGCGCCTGGTCCAGGCCTTGCCACCAGGCGCGACCGTGAAGATCGCACCGCAGTAGTAGCCGCGCCGCGGCACCCGACGACCGGCTGGTCATCGACGCTGTCGCGAACCTGTGACACCGCAACGTTCGCCCAGACCCGCAGAGGTCTGGGCGGCCCGCCCAGCAACCGTTGCTTGCTGGACCGCCGGTCACAGGCGGTGGAACAAGGTGAGAGGGTCGGCAGGGAAGGGGCGAAAACCGTGGTGCCGGTAGAACGCGGCGGCGTTGTCGTCGATGGCATCGACAACCAGGGCACGCGACCCGATGCGGTCCGAGACGTCGGTCGCGCGTCGGACCGCGTCGTGGAGCATCGATGCGCCCAGACCATGGCCTTGGTACTCGGTGTGGATGGCGAGGCGTCCGAGCAGGACGACGGGAACCCGGGGTGGGGTGTTGCGGGCCAGAGCGGCACCGCCGAACGTGGCGCGCTCGACCGAGTAGGACGACAGGCAGTAGAACCCGGCGAGCTGTTCGCCATCAGCGTCGATGACGACGTAGGTGCGTGCTGTGCGTTCTCGCTCCGAGCGTTGGGCGTGGTCACACAACCACGCGTCGAGGGCGGCCTGCCCGCACGTGAAACGGGTCAGGTCGTCGGTGGAGGCGATCGGCCGCGGTGGAACGAGCCTCACGTCCTGTCCCACACGGGGATCATCGTGCGCAGGGCTGCGAAGGCTTGGTCGTCGGGCGCGTCGAGGGCGGCGAGGAACGTGTCCCACGATGCGGTGTCGAGAGTCATGGTCTGCGACCTGGCGACGGTCGTCGACGCTGCCTCGACCAGGCGCGCCACCGCATACCCGGCAACAGTTGCACCCGTCAGCTGTGCCGCCTGCTCCAGCAGGCGCTTGTGCTCCGGCGACATCCGTAGGTCCAGCCGTGCCGTCTTCTCAGCCACAGCACGAGGATAGTGCCGTACGGTAAAACGCCGCAAGGGTCGTCGGCCGACCGAGAAGCCGGCAGTATCGGCAGGACTCATACGTGCCTCCACGGGACTCACAGGTCGAAGGCGACCAGCTGGCTGGCGGTTGCGACGTAGTACCTGCCCTTGCCGTCGGTGACACCGGTGAGAGCGATCCAGGTGGCGTTCCACTGGCCGACGACGGGGTTGCCGTTGATGTCGCAGATGCGCCGCAGCGCGCGGAAGACCGTCCCCTCGGGGCCCTTCTGGCGCACGGACTGGGAGCACAAGAACTCACCGTCGGGGTCAAGCGGCTCGCCCTTCCCGGTGGCGACGTCGAGCAGGAAAGCTCCGTCCTCGCCCTGAGCAAGGACATAGGCGTCGTCGGTGACTGGCGCGTACGGCGTGCGGTGCGGTGGGGACGCGAGCGTACCTTCCTGCGGGAACCGCCACTTCTGCTCCCCGGTGCGCACGTCGATGCCGACCCAGTAGTTCCCTTTGTCGTCGATCGTCGGCTCGACGTACCAGTCCGACCCGGGATTCGTCACGTAGGTCGCGGTCCCGGTCTCGACGCACAAGACCTGGATGTCACCAGTCGTCCAGCCTCCGGCACCTGCCGAACAGGGTGTGCCAAAGGTCTTCCACACAGCCGTGCCGTCGGGTGCAAAACCGGCGGTGACGGCTGCCTGGCTCCGGTCGAACTCAACGTCGAACGGCGCACCCACCCTGGTCCCCAGAAGCACCTCCCGGTCGCCGTACCACGTCCACGGAACCGACGCATTCGAGAAGGGACCCCACGTAGCCTCCATCTCGAGCATCTCGGCGTAGGGACGGGCCCAGGCAGCAACGCCGTTGCCGCCTTCATACTTCACGGAGCCAGATTCCATCGAGATCCCAGCTGGGAACGTGTTGTCCGAAGGCCACCCTGAGGAGACCAGAGCCATCGACGCGATGTCCAGCCGGAACCACTGTGTGTGCTGCTCGCCCCAGATCCCGACGCACACACTGTCGTCGCACTTCTGCACCGAGTCGGCCCCCCGGTTCCCGGGCACCGGAACCAGGGACTCGGTCCCGGTGCGCACATCGGCAACGGCCAGCGACCAGGCTTCGGTGCGGTACACCAGATAGCCCACCTTCGCGGCGGAATCGATGTCAAAGGCTCTGTGCGTCCGCCCGTCATGGCGCCACACCTGCGCGCCCGAACCGTCCCAGGCGACCACCGACACACCGACGGGCGAGTCTGGGTCGAACACCTCTGCCAGCAGCAACCCGTCCACCAGCGCGGGCTGGCTGACAGCCTGGGTCCGCACCGACCACACCGGCGTTGCCGGGGCGTGGGCACCGGCGGACGTCGACGATTGGGGATCGCTGTTCTTCGTGCACCCGGCAAGCACGAGGCTCGCGAGCAGACCTACCACCACCAACGTTCTCTTCTTGCGCAGCATCGTCGTTCTCCTTGTTCGTCAAAGGCGGAAGGCGGCGACCTGGCCGGGCCCGGCGAGGATGTACAGGCCGTCGTCATCGTGACCGTCGAAGTCCCTGTCGGCGAAAAACGCGGCCTTGATGAAATAGGCCGGCCACGGTGCTTCGGTGGGCATCCCGTCGACGTCGCACACTTCCACGACGTCACGCTCGAAAATCACCGACGTGCTGCCCGCACCGCCGACGGTCAGCGACGCGGTGTAGGCGCGGTCCCATGGCGAGGAGCACATGAACACGGTGTCGCTGGCCAGGGCGGACACCGTACCTGTGAGAGTGTCCACGACCCGCAGCTGTTCGGACCAGCCCACGACGAGGTATGAGCTGTTGCGGACGAACGGGTAGTCAGACAAGAACGAGCTGTCGTCAGTGACCGGCTCGGCGCCCTGCGCCGGCAGACGCCACTTCTGCTCCCCGGTCTTCACCTCGATACCGACCACGTACCGCTGGTGGTCTGTGTATGTCAGTCTCGACCCGTCCCCGGCGACCGTCACCGTGCCGGTCTCCACGCACACCGAGAGGATGGCATCGAAAGACGACCAGCCCCCAGAGCACGGCACCCCTGGGGCCGACGCCACCGTCTCGCCAGTCTCAGCCGACAGCACCACTGTGCGCATCACGGCCGAGGCGTCGTGCTCGCCAGCGACGTCAGTCGACACCGAACCAAGACCGACGAGCAGCCCGTCAGGCCGGTCCACCCAGCCTGTGTAGCCCTGCGGACTCGCCCCGGGGCCGAGCACGTCCTCGTACGGACGCGTCCACCTGACCTCCCCGAAGTCGTCGGCGTAGCCCAGCTGGCCGTCAGCGAAGAACAGACCTGCGCCCAGCTGTTGGGCACCGTCAGGCACGGGGGTGGCAGGTGTGGGCTCGGGCACGGCGACCAGCGTCGCCGACGCCAGGTCGAGCATGATCTCGTGGGCGTCGCTCTCCCCGGCGAACGTCCCGTCCAGGCAGACACCTCGCCAGGGGTTCGAGTCACAGCTGTACGGACGGCTGGTCGCCCACACCGCCGGGCCGTACCGGATCTCGGCGCCGGTGTGCAGGTCAGCGGTCGCGACCAAGGTGCCGTCGGAGTCCGGGTCTGCGACGAGGTAGTCCACGACCTGCGCCCCGTCAAGCTCGGTGACATCGACGCTCGGGGCGTATCCGTCCTCGTCGCCCGACCTGGTGACATGGCCGGGGACGGCGTCGTGCCGCCACAGCTCTGCACCGGTCTGGGCGTCCCAAGCCACGACGAGCATCTGCTTGTGGACCTCGTATCTCCGTGGATCAGCTGGTTCGCCGTCGGGCACAGCCAGGTATGCGACGGCGACACCGTCCCTGACCGACGGCTGGCTCATCGCCTCGGCCCGCACGGTCCACACAGGTTCGGCCTTGTCACCAGGCGCAACAGTGGGGGTCGCCTCCGGGTTGGCCCCACCGGTGCACGCAGCCACGAGCAGCGCTGCGGCGACAGGCACAGCTAGCCGCCATGTTTTTGGGTACAGCATGAAGAACCCTCCTTGAGCAGCACGTCTCCCCCGAGGCCGGGACCCCCCGACGCTCAGCGTCCACCTTATGGGTGTTGAGCCACTTTTGGGAGAAAACGGACATCCCAGGACAGAACTCACCTGATCGAGTGATGCGGCACGAAGACTATGCGGGGCCGTGGAGGGTGATGACGGCGATCTCGGAGCTGGAACCGACCCGCATGGGAATCCCCCAGGTGCCTGCGCCGGAGGTGACGACAACCTGAGACCCACTGCCCTGGTGGTGGCCGTAGTCGACGGTGTACATGGCCCGGGTGATGAGGTTGGCTGGGAACATCTGGCCACGGTGGGTGTGGCCAGACACGACAAGGTCGACCTGCGGGTCGTCGTCGACATGGGCTGGGTTGTGGTCCATGACGACAACGGGGCCGGTGGTGTCGACCGACGCGAAGACCTCAGCGGTCGACGCACGTTCCAGACCCCCAAAGCTGCGGATCGGCGACGCGTCCATCCGCCCGACCAGGACGATCGGACCGACGGTGACGTGCTCGTCGTTGAGCAGGCGCACACCGCTGCGTTCGAGCAGCCCAACCATGTCGGGCAGGCTCGCGCCAGAGTCGTGGTTGCCCAGGACGGCGTACACCCCGTAGGTCGAGGTGATGCTCGCGAAAAGCTCGGCGACCTTGTCAGGGTCGCGCACCGCGTGGTAGTCGTCGTTGAACGTGTCGCCGACGAGGCAGACGATGTCAGGTCTGGCCGCGTTGACCGCGTCGACGACCCGGACGAGGTTGTCCTCAGAACCCACAGAACCCAGGTGCAGGTCGCTGACGACGACGATCCTGGTCGGTTCAAGGTCGGCACTGACCGTCACGTCGTAGTCCACAGACCGGATCTGCGTGGCGTTGTACACCCCGTAGCTGACCACACCCGTGGCGACCAGCACCGCGACGAGCCCGGCGACGAAGCGCACGTCGGTGGGCACCGGGGACGGCACCACCCGCACGAGCCGCCCGACCGCCAGCACGAGGTCGACGACGACGAACGCCATGAGCAGGTACACGAACGCCCCGGTCCAGTGCCCCCCGACCCACGCGAACGTGCGGCGCACAACAGCCGGCAACGGCAGGTACCCCACAATGATCGCCACTGCCAGGCACACGTACACCCCGGCGAACACCTTGCCGTTGATGCCCGGGAACACCAGGGCCAGCCACTGGTAGAGCCGTCTGGCCACGTAGAAGTGCGCCCCGCCGAACACCGCGAGCACCACCGCCACGCCGACGACGGCCGCCACCAG
>WRCL01000115.1 GCA_009783975.1 Micrococcales bacterium | reverse complement strand
TGGCTCACCACACGCCACGGCGGCGCGGCAGTACATCCGGTCGCGCGGCCCCCTGACCAGCCACTGGCCGCGTTCCTGGGTCCGCGTGCTGTGCACGCCATGGGTGCGGACCTCGATGAGATCACCACCCGGCACGACGCACGAAAGGTGGGCCGCTCCCGCACCCCTGCTCTGCTAGTCCGGTTCTCAGATCCCGACACTGGGCTGTGGCTGCAGCTGGCGCGTCTGGCCGCAGACCTCGGCCCGGCCTCTATCACCCGCGCACTTGGTCAGGAGCCCACCCATGCCTCTTGAGCTTGTCTTGCTGTCGGGCACAGCGCCGACCGAGTGCGACATCATCACCGCCGCCGCCGCGGTCGCCCCAGACGCGGCGTACCTCGACTGGGGCGACGGGACCATCCGTCAGGTCCTCGGCGCCGCGGGAGACCCGCTGGTCCAGGTCTTCCGTTCCCGGCCGGTCGCAGACCCGACCGTTGCCGCCTGGGCAGTGACCAACCCTGAGGTGCTTGACCAGACCACCATCAGCGTGTGGACCGACGTGACCGTCGCACGGTACGCAGGCTCCGCTGTTGGACGCGCCATCGCGCAGGCGCTCGCAGACAGTATTGATGGGACGATTGCCGAGCGGCGGTGACCGCCTGCTGGTGGTCAGCGGCGCTGGCCTCCGTTGGGCGATGGACGAAGCGTTGTTCATCGACCACGTCGACCTGGAGTGGGGCTTGCGCGCCCGGCGCCACGGGTGGCACCTGGGGGTCGCCGTCGGGGCTGTGCTTGGCCACAGCCTCGGTGAGGACACCCGGCACGTGCTGTGGCGCTCGCGTGACGTGCACATCCAGCACCCGCTGCGCAACTACTACACCGTGCGCAACACCATCTGGCTCGTCCGCACAAAGGAGCCCCCACGCTCGCGCCTGGGCATGTCTGTTCTCAAAATGGTGGTGTGCCCGGGGTTGGTTTGCGGCGGGGTAGTCCGGTGTTGGTGTCGATGTGGTAGGTGTTGCCCAGGGGTGTTGTCCATTGGTACTGGCCGGGTCCGGTGATGGTCAGGGTCAGGCGCCCGTCGGTTTTCAGGGTGTGTGAGGCGCGGCACAGTGGTGCGAGGTTGGTGGTGCTGGTGGTTCCGCCGTGGCGCCATTCGTGGACGTGGTCGGTGTCGCACTGGTGGGTGGGTTGGGTGCAGGTTCCGCACACGCAGTGCGGGTCGCGTGCGGCCACGTGGGCGGCCAGGGCTGGTGGTGGTCGGTACCTGGTGCGTCCGACGTCGGTGATGGCGCCGGTGAGCGGGTCGGTGACGATACGCCGCCAGGGGTTGTCGTGGGCCAGGGCCCGTGCGGTGACTGCGTCGATGGTCCCGGCGCCGGGGATGTGGGCTGGTTCGTCGGTGAGGCCGAGCAGGGACGCGGCTGAGATCGTGACCTGGACGTGCACTGATCCTGGTGGTGGCAGGCGCCATGGTGGGTGCCACGGGTCGTCGAGGTCGGTGTCGGGGTCGGCGTCCAGGTCGGGGTCGGTCTTGTAGGTGCGGTCGGGGGTGGTGGCCTCGGCGTCGGGGTCGGTCCACGCCCGGGTGGTGGCCGGGTTGGCTGTGGTGGTCTGGGTGGTGCTGGTGTTCGCCCTGGCAGGGCCGGTCCTGGTTGTCGTGTGGCTGGTCCAGGGGCCCACGCCGGTGACGGTTGTCGCCGCGCTGGGTGTCTGGGGTGCGGCCGCGCTGTGAGCACCGGTCGCGGCGGTGGCAGCGGTTGGGGTCGCGGTGCCGGTGCTC
Source organism: Micrococcales bacterium (assembly GCA_009783975.1). Lineage (GTDB taxonomy): Bacteria > Actinomycetota > Actinomycetes > Actinomycetales > Cellulomonadaceae > Cellulomonas. The sequence goes on along the minus strand of WRCL01000115.1, from coordinate 4,634 downwards.
ATGGCCCGCTGTGGTGCGGTGACGCGGGTTCTGGTGGTGGTGGCACGGTCCGGGGTGGTGCTGGTGGTGCCTGTGAGGACGTCGACCATGATGTCGGCGCGCAGCTCGCCGATGGAGCGCACGTCACCGGCGGTGCGCGCACCACGGGCGACGTGTTCCAGGACCCGGTCGACACGGGCCGCGTCCACGCTCGGCAGGACCGCGGTCAACGAGGCCATGCCCTGGCCCAACGGGCACGGGGCACCCACACGCCGGCCTTGGCGGGCGCGTTGGTCGACCAGGTGCCGGCCGGGGTCGACCAGGTGCACGGCGGTGTCCACCGCGATGCCCAAGGTCCTGGGTGTCAGCTCACGGGCACCTGGCAGCACAGCCTCGAGGACCGCTGCGCACAGCTCGGGGGTCTCTGCGGCGAGCCGGTCAGCAAGGACCTTGCCGTGCCCGGCCGGCAGGTCCCCGGCCCGCAGCGCGAGGGCCACCTCACCCAAGGTCGTGGCCAGCGCCCAGCCTTGGGTGACCAACCGCCGCGCGGAGCCGCGTGAGGAGCCCATGGCCAAGGCGACCTCGTGCGTCGCCGCGGAGAACCGGCCCTGGCCGTAGTCGCGGCGCCCGGCGCGGCAACTGTCACGTGCGACACGGTGCGAGACCTCGGCGGCAGCGCGGGCGGTGCCCTCGTAGGCCCAGGCGGCCACCTGCTCGTACGCGGCCAGGACCGTGGCCAGCTCGGCACCGGTGAGCACCTGCATGTCGACCGTGTCGAGGGCAGCGACCAGGTCGGGCCCAGGGACCATGTCGGCGAAGCCGGCCGGCAAGGTTGCTGGCTGGTTCTTCGTCACGTCAGGAATACCGCGTGGGGCCTTTTCCGTGCTCGGGCCCATGCAGTATTCAGTGGGCTTGTCAGTGAGCTTGTCAGTGGTGGCTGCCCCGGCTGGTTCTCTCCCCTGCAACATGTGTCCGATTCTACACGGCACACACGTTCAAAGCAAATCGCCAAAATCTAGGCGCAGCCGCTGAGAGACGGCCGCGTGAATGCCTCGACACAGGCCGTGCGCCCACCAGGTGGACATGTGCCCGAGAGTTGGACGGCAGGAATATCGCAATAGAACTCGTCGCTGCCCGCAGGGTCGGTGGTCCGCTGCGGCGACCGCGACACCGAGACGTCTGCCATCGCACACCACACATCTGCGCGCACCCCTGGCCGATGAAGCGAAGTGTCGTTCGGCCTGGTGGATCCACAAGGAGTACGTGGGGGTGTATGTGGACGTGGAAGCGTGGGTCGGCGGCGAGCCAGGTCGTGATGGTCGCCGACTTGTCAGGTCGAGGTGCCGACGGCGCCGGTCAGGTGCTGCGGGGCGCGGGGAAGCCCACTGGTCACGGATGTGCAGGATTGACCGGAGAGACGATGGTCCGCGAGAGTTGCCCCATGACGGATTTCGCGGACCTTGACCTGGCTGCACAGGCCGTTGTTGATCCGACGACGGCTGCGAGAGACCTCGCGGTGATCGCGCACCACCATGCCGGGCTGCGGGTGCAGGTCGCCGAGCACCCGAACACCTACCCAGGGTTGTTGCAGTGGTTGGAGTCGTTCGGCGGCGACGAGGCCGTCAAGGCCGTCGCCGCGCGGCGTGAACGGGACAAGACACCGCCGGATGCGGCTGGGCCTGCGGAGGCAGTCCCGTCTGACGAGGTCTCGTCAGCGGCGGCCGAGCCTGGTTGCCCGGCCGAGCCCGACGGCGACACACCCGGGACATCCGACGACCCCGCAGGTGACGCGTCCGTCGTCGAGCCTGGGGTAGAAACCGCCGCAGAGACCACGGGCGAGCAACCCGGGCAGGGGCCTGCGCCATCGGTCGCACCACCTGTTGACCAGGCGACGCCGGACGTGGCAGCACAGGGTCAGCCGCCCGTTGTGTTGGTCGCCGCTCAGATGCTGGCTGGGCCGCCAGCGCCACGGTGGAGGTGGCCGCTCGTCGCGGTCGCCACCGGGCTTGTCGTGCTCTTGGTGGTGGGTGGGACGCTGTTCGCCCTGCGGTTGTTCGGCGAGGAGAAGAACCCGGCGCAGCCGGGGCTCACTGTGCGCGGAGAGCAGTTCGCCCCCAGCCCCACGACGCCGAGCTTCGCAGAGGGCTTCACCGAGGCGTGGCGCTACGACGACGACGCGTGGGTGATGGGGGTCTCGCCGTCGGTCGTCGTGGCTCGCAAGTCGGGCGCGCCGGACGGGGGCCACATCGTCGGCCTCGACGCCCAGACCGGGTCGGTCAGATGGTCGACCAAAGGTGAGAACGGCTGGGTATCCGGTTCCCAGATGTGGAAGGACCGGATGCTCTACGCGATCGGCCACGACTCGGCCACGGGCTTCATCCTCCTCGACCCCGAGACCGGCAAGAAAGAAAAGTGGAATCGGAAGACCGACGCCGGGTGGGACATCTACTCGTGGTTCGTCTCAGGTGACGTGCTCTACCTGACCGAGTGCGCCGAGCCCGAGAGCTGGCAGGAAGACGTCATGTGCAAGGTGAGCCGGTGGGACGACCCGGACCGGCCCGCCTGGGTCACCGACCCGTTCCCCAGCGACAGCTACGGGCCTGAGTCCGCCGAGAGAGGTAGTGGAAACGCGCAGGTGGGCAGCCTCGTGATTGTGAGCGGGCGGATCTATGACGCCACGGACGGGACCCTGGTGGAAAACGATTCTTCTACCGCGCTCTTCGGCGGCAACCTGGTTGCAGGGAACTACAGCCGCTCGCACCAGTTCACGCTCTCCAACGGCGAAAGCGGGCGGTACGTCGTCGTGGACGGAGAACCGCTGCAGTTCGTAGGAGACGAAAGGCCGGACCGCGCGTTCGCCATGGGCGAGGACAGCCTCTTCGCTGTCGACCCGTCGGGTTCGGTCGCCTGGAGCGTCACGCTGTCGACGCTCCCGGGGACCGTGGCAGCGTGGGACGGTCAAGACCGGATCCTCATCGCCTCTGCAGACCCCCACGGTCCCGAGGTCAGCACGGCGGCCCTCGTGGACACCGCTGGGGAGGTGCTCTGGGAAGTGCCGATTCCGACCGAAGGCTGCGCTGGGGCCGAGCCGCGTCCGGCTTTCGTCGACAGCGCCACGGTCACCATCGACGACGGTTGCGAAAAGAGCGTCTGGCTGGACGCAGCGACAGGTAGCATCGTCGGCGACGGAGACTACATGATCATGACGAGCCCCTCCCCCAGTGCCGTCATCGTCAGCGGCATGCACGAGGGGACTTCGGCGGACGAGGTCGACGCATTCGTCGGACTTCCCAAGTTTGTTCACACCGCTGGGTCGAGGTGGTCGAACACCGTCTCGATAAACCGTGATGGCAGTTTCACCGGGCAATATCTCTCCTGGGTGTACCCGAACGACAAATACCCTGGAGGCGCGGACTACCGGTGTGATTTCGAAGGTCGGTTCGTCGATGTGAAGAAGGTCGCCGACCGCGAGTACTCCATGCGCCTGGAACGGCTGCAGACCACCTCCGACCCGGGCGAGCGCGTGGTCGACGGCATGTTGACCGTACAGTGCGAGCATGGGCGACCTGAGCTGCAGGGGTTCGAAGACGCCGAGGAGTTCCGGCTGTACCTTCCAGGAACGAGCGCCGCCTCATTGCCACCGGACGTGAACATCAACTGGATGATCTCTCCCGACCAGAGCGACAGAACCACTCTGCAATCCCACGGCCTGTACAACGTCAACGGCAAGAAGGGGTTCCACAGCGAGGGCGGCGTGGCGGCTGCGCCGGGTGTTCCACCAGCACCACAGCACTACGTGGCGCTGTTGCGTCCGCACGCTGGTTCTGGGCAGCAGGCCGCCGCGCTTCCCAAGGGCTTCCCGTCGTGCCCGTCGGGCATGCAGGTGGTGGCCTGGACGCAGTACCCGGACGGTCTGGTGCTCGTGTGCCACTCGGACAAGGGCTTCCACGTGACGGTGCGGCACAAGGGCAAGGACCTGACACCGCACGAGCTGACGTTCACCGCTGCCGGGTGGACGGTGAAGTGCAAGGGCGGCACGGTGCTCACTGTCGGGCTGGGCGGCGGTTTCGTCACTGCGGGGGACGGGACGTGGACAGGTCGGGGCTGGTCGCGGTCCACCGGGCCGGTCAGCTTCCCGCAGGCGGCCGCACAGGGGTGCCCGCCGGGCACGGTTGCGTTGTCGTTGTCGACCTGGAACGGCGGCTGGTTGCTGGTGTGCGGGACAGACGCCAAGAGCCCGTCGTCGGCCAGGTGGGACGACGACCTGGTCGGCCAGGGCCAGTCCAAAGACGTCACACGTCATGGTGCTGGGTTCTGCGTGAACGGCGGCGCGATCTGTGCCGGGCCTGGTGAGGTGGTGCTCTCAGACGACGAGGGCCTGAAGGTGCGGCGGCCGATCGGCGCTGACTGGTTCACCGGTTCTGGTCCTCGCGCCGCCAGCGACCCGCAGAATCCTGACGACCAGACGGTGGTGACGATCGCCACGGACCTGCTGTTCGCCTTCGGTTCGGCCGAGGTGACCTCCGGCAGCGAGCAGATGGTGCGCCGCGCGGTGTCCACAGCCCCCAAGGCAGTGACGATCCAGGTCACCGGGCACACCGACGCGCTGGGTGGTGACGAGGTGAACCTGCCGTTGTCCAAAGCCCGCGCTGACG
>WRCL01000114.1 GCA_009783975.1 Micrococcales bacterium | reverse complement strand
TACGAGGCCAGACCTTCGTTGATGACGATGTCGCGCTGGGCTGCGAGCGTCACGGTGTCACCGAACCAGAAGTGCGCGAGCTCGTGGGTGATGACCCGGTCCTCGCCCTGGTCCATGAACCCGGAGGTGTACACAGGCCGGCCGTGGGTCTCCAGCGCCCAGGGGACATACATCGGTGGGACCAGACCCCCCAACGACGACAACGGGTAGTCGCCGGCGAACCGGGTGAGCTCGTCGGCGGCCCGCACAGACAGCCCCAGCCAGTCGAGCGTCGCCTGGGGGTCGGCGTGCGACGCCGGTGCTGCGGCGAGGTACTGCACCGTCCGCCCCCCGACCTTGACCTCGCGCGGCCCGTCCAGGACGTAGTGGCCCACGGCGAGCATGACGGTGTACCCGATGACCGGTTCGTCTGGTTCCCAGACCCACAGGTCACGGCCTGGTGCGCCGGGGTCTGGGCCGTGGGAGACCAGACGCCCGACCGAGATCGCCTCCATCCCCGCCGGGACGGACACCTCAGCGCGGAACAGCGCCGGGTCTGAGGGGTGGGCGTTCATCGGGACCCAGGTCACCGCACCGACCGGCTGGTCAGCCAGCAACAGCTCGTTGCCTTCGTGGTGCACGGCGTTGCCCATGATCGACTCGATCGACGGCACCCCGGCGTAGTCCACACCGATGGTCACCTCCTCGCCCACGCGCGCGTCGACGTCCACCGCCAGGTCCAGCCCGTCGTGGACGAACCGCGCAGGTGTGCCGTCGACCGTCACGGCGCTCGCCGGCAGCAGCAGGTCGAGGTGGACCGCGTCAACAGCCTCAGTGAGGCGGACGACGACCTCAGCGTGCCCGGAGATATGCGCCGTCGTCGGGTTGACACGCACCGCCACGTCGTACGACAACGCGTCGTAGCCCAGCCCGCCGGCCCAGCACAGGTAGGGGTCGCCGGCCGAGGCGTTGCCGGTGTGGGGGCCGGTGACGCGGTCTTCGTCCTGCTCGTCGCACGGTGGGACCCACGAGGTCGCTGCCGTGCCCGTCCTCGTCGGCGCCGACGGTGGGCTCGCGGCTGGCCGTGGGGTGGACCGCACAGCCACGACGACGAACCCCGTCACGACGAGCACGACCACCACGGCGACGGCGACGAGCCAGACAAGGCCGGCACGCCTGCGCGGGGGAGGGGCGAACGGGTCCAGCGGCGACGGGTACGGCGGGTACGACGGGTACGACATACCCCCCATCGTCGCAGGTTCGCCGCCATGTGTTGCGGTTCGCACCAGCGCCCCACACGCACGGGTGCTGAGCGGGCGAAAACCGGGGACGAGACCGGTCCGTGACCAGCCGCGGGCCGTCACAGCCCGGTAGTGTTCGAGGCGAGCCGTCACGGGGCAGGTCGCACAGACCAGTGGGTACAGCACAGGCGGAGGGTTCGATGGGTTGGGTCTTGGCGGTCGACTTCGGCACCGCGAACACCGCCGCGGCGTGGTGGCGTGACGGGCGGACCGAAAAGGTCGTCCTCGAACCCGGGTCAGACACGATGCCCTCAGCGGTTGTGCTCACCGGTTCGGTGTGGCGGGTCGGCCAGGCGGCGCTCAACGCCCGGCGTGGCAGCCCCCACACGTTCGTCGGCACGCCCAAGGCACGGCTGGGCCACGAACCGACCCTCATCGGCGAGCAGCAGGTCAGTGGCGCCCAGCTTGTCGGCCATGTGCTGACCACGGTGCGTGAACGGGCGGTCCGGTCGGTTGACGGCACCGAGCCGGACCAGGTGGTCCTCACCCACCCTGACCACTGGGGGCCCACGCGGCTCGCGGCGTTGCACGAGGCTGGCGTGCTCGCCGGGTTCACCGAGGCACAGCTGACGATGCTGCCTGAGCCGGTCGCCGCTGTGTACGGCCATATCGTCCCCAGCGCTGTCCCGGCCGGGGCGCGGTTGGCGGTCGTCGACGTCGGCGGCGGGACGACCGACGTCGCTGTGGTCCAGACCTCGGCCGACGAGGCCGGTCTGGCCGTCATCGCCCGTGCCGGTGACGAGCGCCTGGGCGGCAACGACTTCGACGCGTTGTTGTACCGGTGGGTCACCGACGAGCTCTCAGCATCAGGGCACCAGGACATCCTCGAGCTGCTCGAGGCCCCAGAGAACCTCGCGATGGCTTTGACCTTGATGGATGTGGTCCGCGCCGCCAAGCACGACCTGTCCGAGCATGACGACGCCCCCATCGCAGTCGGCGCCGGTCCCGGACACGAGGTGGCGCTGACGATCACCCGCGCCGAGTATGAGGCCCTTATCGCCACACCGGTCGAACGTGTCGCGGGGCTGGTCAACGGGGTGCTGCAAGGATCTGGCACGACGACGCTGGCGCACCTGTTCCTCGCTGGTGGGACCGCGTACACCCCAGCCCTCGCCCGCGCCCTGGAACCGGTCACAGGTATCGCTGCCACGCCCTTCGGCAACCCCAAGCTCGTCACAGCCATCGGCGCGCTGAGGGCGACTGCCGGACGCACCGGCACTGGCCCGCCCGCACCACCGCCGCCACCGCCGCCACCGCCGCCTGCCGTCCCCGCCGAGGGGGACGCCGCCGCCACGGCAGCGACGTCCCCCGAGGTCCCAGCGCCGCAGGCCGCCGTGCCGCCGTCCGCCCCGGTGGCACCTGTGGCACCGGTGATGTCTGTGGCCCCTGTCGTGCTGATGCCTGGCGGGCCCTGGGCCGGCCCGCAGCACCCCGCTCCCGGGGTCGCCACACCCAGACGGTCGCGGGTGCCGCTGGTCGTCGCTGTGGTCCTCCTCGTCGTCCTCGCCCTTGCTGGGACAGCGTTCGTCCTGCGCGACCGGCTGTTCGGCAGCGACGGCGCCCAGGCAGGTCTGGCGGTCCACGACCCCGACCTTGCCCCAGCCCCAGGCACGGTCGAGATGGTCGCGCTGCCCAACGGCCCGTCGTGCCCGTCGACGATGACCCAGGTCGGCTGGACGCAGCTCCCTGACGGTTTCGTGCTCGTGTGCACCTCAGGTGGCGGGTTCCACGTGACGGTCCGCCACGCCGGGGCCGACCTGTCGCCAACAGACCTGACGTTCACCGCCAACGGGTGGACGGTCAGGTGCTCGGACGGCACGGTCATCACCGTAGGTGCCGGGGGCGCCATGGCCAGCGTCAGCGCAGGCACGACGACGACCTGGGCGGCCCAAGGCTGGTCACGTGACACCGGCCTCGTCGCCTTCTCCGGGGCTGTGGTCGACCAGTGCCCGTCAGGCACCGAGGCTGTGTCGCTGTCGACCTGGTCCCGCGGCTGGTTGCTCGTGTGCGGCACAGGCGCGGCTGGCACGTCGATGGTCTGGGACGACCCCGAGGTCGGCGCGGGGCAGTCGACCCAGGTGCGTGCGCAGGTCGGCGGTGGGTTCTGCGGCAGGTCCGGTGTGCTCACCGCGTGCACCAACCCCGCACCTGCCGTCGTGGTGTTCACCACCGACCCCCGGACCGTCCAGCGTTCGGCTGACACGAACTGGTTCGCCGGGATCGGCCCCGGTGGTGCCGGCCAGGGCACCGGGTTCGAAGGTGTGCCGACCCCCGAGGGCTCGGACGCTGACCAGGTGCGTTACCTCGTCGACGTCTTGCAGCGCTCAGCCTCAGCACGTGCCGGGCTCAGCCCGGCGATCAACGCTGTGCTCGAGTGCCGTGCTGTCTCGGCGCAGATCACGACGATCGACTCGGTCGCCCAGAACCGACGCGACCTGCTCGCCGCCTTGGACACCGCCCCGGTGGACAAGATCCCCAACGGGGCACAGCTGGTCACCGAGCTGCGCGCGGCCCTGCTCGCCTCGCTCGGCGCCGACGAGGCGTACCTCGCGTGGGCACGTGAGATGTCGGCCACCGGGTGCACCGTCGGCACCGCGAGCACCCACTGGGCTGATGGGCAGCACTACGACGAGCAGTCGGGTATCGCGAAGGTGAGGTTCGTCACCACCTGGAACACGACGGTCGCCCCGGTCTACGACGTCCCGACCTTCACCCGGGACCAGATCTGACGCGAGTGCCGGTCAGTGCCCGACGGTGAGGTCACCGGGGACGAACGCGTGGTAGGCGTCGGTGATCCAGTCCTCGACGACCTGCATCGTCGGCGGCGACAACCATGACATCGTGTTGATCGAGCCGGGGCCGACCCACGAGACCTCGTAATAGGCGCTGCCGTCGCGCTGGTAGCCCGAGACGACGAAGAACTTGTCGGTCTGGCGTGTGTACGTCAGGGAGTCCCCGGCAGCCTTGCGTGCGGCGACCGCCGCGTCATACAGCTGTTTCGAGCTCTGCCCCGCGACGTTGTTGCGCCCGTACGCCACGAGCACGACCTGCCCGTCAGACGAGGCCCACGTCCGCCCGTCGCCGTTGTCACCGTCGCGGACGACGGCCAAGGACGCCGGGTAGGTGACCGAAAACCCGTAGCGCGTGTTGGTGTACGTGCGCACACCGGCGTCGCTGGGCGGAACCTGCTGGGTCGCCCGCGGGGTTGACGGGTTGGTCTGGCCGCCGTGGTCCTGTGGAGGCACGACGACATCTGGTTGTCGGTCCTGGGCGTCGCCGGACGTGCCGTTGCCAGGCCCGGACGCGAGCACCCACACCGCCAGGGCGCCGATGGCGAGCAGCACGACCAGCGCCCCGACAACCCACACCCACGGCCCGGTCGAGGCTGGCTGGGGGTATGCCCCGGCCCATGGCTGAGGGAGCACAACCCCTGGGACAGCCGGGCCCGGCGGTGGCGCGGCGGGCCCGACAGCTCCGGTGGTCGCCGGTGCCTGCGACGGACCAGGTCCGGCGCCCGGTTCTGCCGGTGGTGTCTGGACGGTCGACGCCTGGGCGGCGTCCCGGGCACGGCGGGCCTGCACGGCAGCGACGACGGCTTGGTCGCCAAAGGTCTCCAGCCAGTCCAGCAACCCTGGGTAGGCCTTGGGGTGGGCAGCGACCTGGGCGCGCAACGCCGGGTGCTCGTGGGCGATCGTCGCAAGGTCGGCCCCCGGGGTCCCCGGGTCGTCGACGGCCCGTACGGCCAGGCCAGGGGGAGAATCGTCGGACATGGCCGCACTCTGGCTGACGCGGAGCCCGCCGGTCAACAGCCTGTGGTCTGCCTCACCGGTCTTTCACCCCGCGAGGGCAGATTGTTCACCTCGGTGCCGGTCGCGTAGAGTAGTGCGCTGGTCCTGCCGAGCGAGGTGCGGACCAAGATCGATGAGGAGAGCCTGACGTGCGCGCGGTCCACCTCGATCACCGCTCGCCCCTGGTGCTCGACCTGCACGACCTGGGGCGCCAGCCGGGGTCGACGAGGCAGGTCCGGCGGGTCGTGGCTGCCCCTGACGATCTTGGGACACATGTCATCGGCATCCCCGCCGGGGCGGACCTTGAGCTGGACCTGCGGCTCGAGGCTGTCACGGAGGGCGTCTTGGTCACCGGTGACGTCCGGGGCCAGGCGGTCGGGGAGTGCGTGCGCTGCCTGGACCGGGTCGACGAACCACTCGTCATCCGGCTCCAAGAGCTGTACGTGTACCCCGAGCGCCAGGCAGCCGCGATCGCCGACGGTGACGAGGACGAGGACCTGCGTGAGCTTGACGGCGACCTGGCCGACCTGGAACCCGCGGTGCGGGACGTGGTCGTCACCTCGTTGCCGTTCGGTCCGTTGTGCCGCAGCGACTGCCCTGGTCTGTGCACCAGCTGTGGTGTGCGGCTCGCGGACCACCCAGGCCACGCGCACGAGACGTTCGACCCGCGCTGGGCGGCGTTGTCCGGGCTTGACCGGTTGCCCGGCGCGGACGAGACCAAGGAAGAAGGCTGACATGGCGGTTCCCAAACGGCGGATGTCGCGGGCCAACACCCGTTCGCGCCGCTCGCAGTGGAAGGCCACTGCGGTGACGTTGAGCACCTGCCCCAGGTGCGGCGCGGCCCGTCGTCCGCATGTGGCGTGCCCTGCCTGCGGGGCCTACGGCGCCCGTACGGTGGCACAGGGCGTGCGCAGCGAGCACGAGACCTACTGACCGCCCGGTCATGGGTCGGCACCAGCACGAGAGCCACGGGACGCCCGAGGCGTTGCTGGCCCGGCTCGGGGTCGACATCGACGCCGAGCTGTTGGTGCTTGCCCTGACCCACAGGTCGTTCGCGCACGAGGCCGGGGGGATCCCGACGAACGAGCGCCTGGAGTTCCTTGGTGACACAGTGCTCGGGCTCGTCGTCACCGAGCACCTGTTCCGCACGCTGCCGGACCACGCCGAGGGTGACCTGGCGAAGATGCGGGCGGCGACGGTCTCCCAGCGGGCGCTCGCCGATGTCGCCCGCGTCTTGGACCTGGGTTCGTTCGTCCTGCTCGGCAAAGGTGAGCTGAGCACCGGGGGGCCGGACAAGGACTCGATCTTGTCTGACACCCTTGAGGCGCTGCTCGGGGCGGTCTACCTCGCC
>WRCL01000113.1 GCA_009783975.1 Micrococcales bacterium | reverse complement strand
TCGTCAACGCTGCGGCGTGGACGGCCGTCGACGCCGCCGAGGACCACGAGGCTCAGGCGTTCGCCGTCAACGCCACCGGTGCGGCGTTGGTCGCCCGGGCCGCTGTTGACGCCCAGGCACGGGTTGTCCAGGTGTCGACCGATTATGTGTTCGACGGGTGCGCGACCACCGCGTACGACGAGGACGCCCCAGTCGCGCCGCGTTCGGCCTACGGGCGGACCAAAGCAGCAGGGGAGTGGGCGGTGCGCGCCGAGGCCCGCGACCACCTCGTCGTGCGCACCGCGTGGTTGTACGGGGCGCACGGGCCGTGCTTCCCCCGGACGATCGCGCGCCTGGCCGGCGAACGTGGCGAGGTCGCCGTCGTCGACGACCAGGTCGGCCAGCCGACGTGGACCGTCGACCTTGCTGGGCTCATCGTGCGGCTCGTCGAGGCCAAGGCGCCAGCAGGCACGTACCACGGGACGTCGTCAGGTGAGGTCTCCTGGTTCGGCTTTGCCCAAGAGGTCGTCGCCGCCGCCGGGATGGACCGGGGTGTGGTGACCGCGACGACCTCTGCCCAGCTCGTCCGCCCCGCCCCGCGCCCGCAGTACTCGGTGCTCAGCCATAGCGCGCTCGTGGCCGCGGGCGTCGAGCCCATCGGCGACTGGCGGACCAGGTGGTCGCAGGCTGGCGAGGTCATGCAGTGAGCCGTGACCCGGCCGCCCCCGCGCCGGTCGTCACCGTGGCAGCACGGATGACCCGTCTGCTCGACGCGACGTTGGACGTGGCTGTCGCCTCGTTCGCCGTGTGGACGGTCGTGCACGCGCTGGCCCTGGCAGGGCTGCCGCTCGGGGTGGGGCTCGGTGTGTGGGTCGCCGGGACGCCAGTGCTCGTCTGGTGGCGCTCGCGAGGCAGGTGGCTGGCTGCCACACCCGACCCAGCACCAGGTCCGGCGCTCGTGGGCCTGGCCGCGTGCGTCGGGGCGGCGGTGCTGTCAGCGGTCGTCGTCCGCGCAGACCTCGACGACGCGTTCTACATGGTCCGCGCGACGTGGACCGCTGACCACGGTGCTGTGCCCACCGGTGACTTCTTGTTCACCGAAGGCCTGTGGCCAGCGGTGTACTACCCCGGCCCGGACTTCTCCTCGCTCGACGCGCTGCACGGGGCCCTGGCCTGGGCCAGCGGCGCGGCTGCCGGGTCGGTGGCCTACCGGTGGTTCGTCCCTGTCGCCGCGTTCGGCGCGGTGTGGGCCCTGTGGCGGTTGCTGCGGACGTGGCAGGCCCGCCGGCCGGCGGCTGGGCTGCTGCTCGCCGGGGTCATGTTGCTATGGGGCGGGTACGCGCACGCGAGCTTTGGGAACATGTCCGTCGCACGGATCTGGCAGGGCAAAGTCGTGTTCGTCGCGCTGCTCGTGCCGTACCTGTGGACTGCGCTGGTCTCGGTGTGGGCACCTGACCGGCGCCAGGTGCGTTCGGCGCTCGTCGTGGTCGCCGTCGCCAGCACCGCCGGTGTGGGCCTGACCCAGACGGCGGTGTTCGTCGTCCCGCTCGTCGCCGTGGCCGGTGCTGGCGTGCTGCTCGTGCGCCGTGAGGTCGTCGCCGCGGTGGTGCTCGTCGTGGCCGCGTCGGTGGTGCCTGTCGCTTCGGGGTTGGCGGTGGTGTTCTCAGCTGGCGAGCCGGGCGGGTTCGAGCGGAACCTCCTCACACCCTGGACGGTGGTCGTGGCAAACCTTGCTGTGGGTGCTGTCGTCGTGGGTGCTGGGCTGGCCGTCGGCGCTGGTGCACGGTGGCCGGCGGTGGCTGTGCTCGCCCGCGGCCAGCGGGCGCTGGCGGTTGCGGTGCTCGTCGCTGCGGTGTTCACCGTCCCGCCGCTGTTCACCGCTGTGGAGAAGGTCATCGGAGGTGACTCGATCTCGTGGCGGGTCGCGTGGGTTCTGCCCGTCCCAGCGCTCGTCGGGCTGCTCGCGAGCCTGCCGGTGCCCCGGTTGGGTTGGCTGCCAGCCTTCGGCGTCGCGGTGGTCCTCGTCGTCGCCGGGCTGCCGCTGTGGTCACCAGCCAACGGCGCGTACATCGCGCCGGGGGCGTGGAAGGTCCGCGACCCGGTCGACCTGGAGGTCGCCCAGTGGGTCGTCGACCAACGCCCAGGCACGTTCCTCGCCGCGAACTACCTCGTGGCGACTGTCGGCATCCTCAGCTCTGCCCCACGTCCGGTCGCCAGCCGGCCGGAGTGGACCGCACAGCTCGGCGGCCTCGACGACGCCCGTGCCGACCAGCGCGCGCTGCTGCAGCAGTTCGCCGACAGCCCGGACCGCAGCGCCGAGGTGCTCGACGAAGCCCGCGCCGCCCTGGACGACCTCGACGTCACCGTCGCGTGCGTCGCCTGGGCCGACGACCTCAGCCGTGAGCTGTTCGAAACCTCAGGGTTCGTCCCCGGGTTGTCTGCCGGGCCCTGGACGTGCTGGACACGGTAGGTCAGAACCTGGCGCGGACCTCGCGGGCGGCCCGGCGTGCGCCACGTACGAGGTTCGTCCCGTCGAACCAGCCCAGCCGTCGGCGCAGCGCTGCGACCTCGCGGCTGAGCCGCACCTGCTCAGCACGGGACTCGTCGAGCTGGGCACCGGTGGCGAACAGCAGGTCGCGGGTGTTGATGAGCTCTGCCTCGTACTCCACGGCCCGTTGCCACGTCGCAGGCGTGACCTCACCGTGCCGTGGTGCGTCCAGGGCGGCGAGCAACCGTGCGGCGACATCGGTGGCTGTGGCCGCCACAGACTCTGCGTCGCGCCCGAGCGCGCCTACACCTGCCTGGAGCGTACCTTCGGCCTGGACCGCGTCGTGGAGCTCGTCATCGGTCGCCTCAACCCCAGCCCACTGGGCCACAGCCTGTGCCATCTGCCACGGGTCGGCGAACCCCCACAGGGTCGCCGGTCCGGCGTCGGTGAGGTCACGCACGAGCAGCAGCGCACCTCGCAGGACGACGTCACGCAGCGTCAGGGTGTCCGAGCGCCACTCGTCGTCGATGACCGTCACAGCGCCGTGGGTGTAGACGAGGTTGTGCGGCAGCACGTCGAACGGCATCCCTTCGGTGCTCTGCTCAACGCGTGAGTCAAGGGCACGGCGCCAGTCACCGACGAGGGTCTGCAACGACTGGGGGCACGCCAGCGCCCGGGCTGTGAGCGACTGCCCACCGCGGACCCACGGTTCGCAGTAGGTGAGCACACGCAACCCGTCGGCGGCGCCGTCGCCGAGAAGCCGGCTGGTGATCGTCACCGCACCGTCGTCGTCGCGGATCTCTTTGGCGACCCGGAAGGGCCGGCGCCTGCCTGTGGCGAAGAACATCCCGAGGCGCCCACGCGGCCACAGACCATGCGCGTGGTCGGTGCTTGCCACGACGAGGAACGAGTTGGACGTGTGCTCACCGAGCCCCGCGGCGACCAGCTGGCGCCACACCAGGGCCTCGTCGAGCAGCGCCGGACGCGCCTCGCCCCAGTCTGGGCTGGGGAACGACGGCACGTCGACGGCGAGCTGCTCAGCTCTGGCGAACAGTGCGTCGTCGAACACTGCCCGGGTGACCTTGTAGTCAGGGAAGGCGCCGAGCACCTGCACCTGGGGAAACCCGGCACGTGTGACCAGGTCCGTCAGCTGCCGGCGTGAGAACGTCCGTGCCGGGCACGGCGCGGGATAGCCCTGCACCGACTCGAACACGACGCCAGAGTGGTCCTCGCGCGCACCGGCGAAGTACTTGGCCCCCAAGGCGTTCTCGATGGCCAGCAGCAGCACACCACCGTCGACCAGGGCGTTGCGCAACGTGCCCAGGAACTCCAGGTACGCCGCGGGGTCGACCTGGCCGCCACCGACGTACTCCAGCACCCCAACAACGACGACGACGTCATAAGCAGCGACGTCAGGGATGTCGCAGACCTCACCGCAGAACACGTGGACATTCGGCAGGTCAGCGGTGCGTGCCGCCGCGACACGGGCCCGGGCGAACGTCGGTTCGAGCGCATCGACGACGGCAGCGTGCTCGCCGAGGTACCGCGTGATCGCACCGCACCCAGCGCCGATCTCCAAGACCCTGGCCTGCGCCGGCAGCTCCAGCGCACGTAGCAGGTTCGCCCGCTCGGGTGTGAGGTGGTAGCGCTCAGGCCAGGTCTGCGCGGTGGCGAGCAGGTCGTCGGACAGTGAGTCCAGGGGCAGGCCACATGTGGTGATCCGGGAGTACAGCTCGTCCTCGGAACCGTCGAGCCATGCCACGTCGGTCTCGCGCAGCACCCGGACACTGTCGCGGGTCTCGTGCGGCAGCTGTCGAAGTGGGGTGTTCAGATGGTCCGTCACGCGGTCGTCGCCTTTCGGAAAGCAGGAGTCATCGTGTCGACCCGGGTCATCTCAGCACCGCGTCCCGCAGCGCGAGCAGGTAGCCCCGCCCGTGGCGCGCCGAGGGTTCGAGGACGGCGCTCTCGGCCCACTCGTTCCAGGCGTTGACGAACATGAGCCGGTGCTGTTCGGGCCGGTCCGCGACGGCACGGACCGTCGAGGCGACCCACCGGCGGAACGTGTACGGGTTCGACCCCCACCACACGTCGGCGCGCTGGGCCCGGCGGGCGGTGTTGTCGAAGTCGACCATCACAGCCGGGAACGTCCGTGCGTCGAGCCCATCCAGCCGGCATTCGGCGTCGGCGACCAGGGCTGGGTAGCTGAGCAGGTTGCCGGAAAAATCTGCGACCATCCCCAGCTCGGCATAGTCGATCCACTCCCACGCGCAGTTGTGCGGCGGGAACCAGTGCGTGCCGTCGAGCCCGGCCAGGGCCGCGTCACGGTCGAGCCCGTCGAACTCGGCGGCCACGTCGACGTTGACGATGAACAGCTCGCCGACCCCTGCTGCGCGGGCACGTTCGCGCCAGTGCGCGAGCACCGCGGGGTAGTGCGGTATCTGTGAGATCCGGTACACCGACAACAGCGCTGCGCCGTCCACACGCAGGTAGCGGTCGTCGGCGAGGAACTCCATGACGTCGTCGACAAAGCTCGTCGCGGGCACCTCGTCATGGTCCTGGCCGATGAGGACGTCCTGGCTGCGTCCGTCCCACCGGCGGGTCCAGTTCTCGTTCGCCCACATCAGGCAGAACCTCTGGTCCAGGCCGGAGGACCTCAGCGCCTCGACCGGTGCCGACAGCAGGCGCTTGCCGGCGAACCAGTAGTAGTAGTACATGAACCCTTCGACGCCGTGGGCGTCGGCGAGGTCTTTCTGCCTCGCGCGGACCAGGTCGTCGCGAAGGTCGTAGAACCCGAGCTCGTCAGGCAGCCGGGGCTGCTCCTGGCCGGGGAACAGCGGCCACGCCGCGGTGACGTTCGTCCACTCGGTGAAACCTGGGCCCCACCACTGGTCGTTCTGCGGCGTGGGGTGGAACTG
Organism: Micrococcales bacterium; assembly: GCA_009783975.1. Lineage (GTDB taxonomy): Bacteria > Actinomycetota > Actinomycetes > Actinomycetales > Cellulomonadaceae > Cellulomonas. The sequence continues at coordinate 1,111 of WRCL01000113.1, read as the reverse complement.
TGGCAGGTAGAACGGCACGACCCGTGCCCGCGGCTCGCACGGGCTGGCTGGGTCGTACACCGCGAGGTCGCCGTCATGCTCGCTCACGCCGCTGCGCTCGCACACGCTCAGCCCAGCCTCGGCTGCGAGGATCCCGATGAGCCGTTCGACCGCATGTGCTGGCGTCCCGTCGACCTGCCCAGCCTCGGCGGGGAAGTCGTCGGCGTCGATGGCCAGCGACCGCAACGCCTGCAAGACAAAACCGCGCACCCAGTACATCGAACCGGCGGCGAACCGCAGCTCGCGTCCGTCCAGGTCCAGGCCGATCCGGTCGAGCAGGTCAGCAACCATCTGGCGGTCTGCGCCCCAGAACCCGGCGCCCAAGACCGAACCGTCGGCGGTCACCAGCCCCAACGTGTCGTCTGCGGCGAACGCGCGCAGCACCGAGGTGACGTTCTGCTCGTCGCCGAGCAGCGCGCTGAGCAGCTCGGTGCGCCACTGCTCGCCGGTGCCACCGAGCTCGGTGTGCGCGCCGCGCCAGTGCGACCGTTTGGTGTGGATCTTCAGCACCAACCGGTACGGGTCGAGGAAACCGGCGTTGACCAGCGACACCAACGGGAAGATATCGCGGCCGTGGTTGTCGCAGTCGAGCACCTCCACACGCCGGACGTGCGGCACGGCGCTGGTGTCGAGGCTGAGCGGCTGCCCTGAGGCGTTGGTGACGAGCAGGTCAAACCCGACCGGGACGTGCCGCAGCTGGTCCACCAGCTCAGGGACGAGCTCAGGAAAGAACACATGCATGACGACGCCCACACGTGCCGGGTCCGGCGCCCCGAGCACCGGTGACATCCGCCAACGGTCAGGGAACAGCCGAGGCCGGCGCCCTTGCCGGCGGGCCAACCAGCGCGAACGTGAGGTGGGCATCTGCGAGTCAGGCCGCCGCGGCCGGTGGCCGGCGACCCGGGCCCCTGCGGCGATCCGCAGCCGTTGCACCCGCCCGCGCACCGCCTGGCGGGTCAGCTCTTTGCCGGTGAGCGCACGCACAAACGATTTCGCCGGCGCGGTCACCAGCTGCCGCAGCTGTCTCACACCCACTCCTCGATCCTCGTCCCGTAGCGCCGCCAGACTTCGT
>WRCL01000112.1 GCA_009783975.1 Micrococcales bacterium | reverse complement strand
GTCGCCGCCCCGCCGGCGGCCGGCGCCGCCGCCGTCCACACGGCCAGGAGCACCAACGCCGCCAAGACCAGCGACGACATGATGACCAAGGCGATCCCCGGGACGTCGACGCCCGCGTCCCAGTCGGTGCGCGCAGCGAGCACCCGCGACTGGCCGAGCACGAGCGCGGCGCCTGCGACCGGTCCGGCGACCAGCCCGACGAGGGCTGCGAGCCCATGGGCTGCCGGGCTGGGCCGGGTTGGCGGGTCCGGTTCGAGGTTGCGGCGCACTGGGCGCGGGGCAGGTGCTGGTTCGGGCTCAGCCAGGTCCCGTGCGGTGCGCGGGCGCACAGCGCTGGACACGTCGGACCGGTGTCGTGGCTGCTGGGGCTTGGCCGGCGCGCGCTGCGAGGCGTCGTCGTCATACCCGTCGTCCTCGTCGGGCACCGGGGCGTCTGCCACGGGTGCGTAGGCGACGTCGGTGAGGTCGGCCTCAGGTGGTCTGGGCAGCGGACGTCCGCGGGCATGACGCCCGGGCTCGTCGGCGAGGGCGACGACCTCTGGGCCACCAGGTGAGGTCGGGGTGGGCTCGTTGTCGCTCATGACAGACTCCAGGGATCTGCGGACACGCGCGAGGCATGTCCACGATAGGCCCTGGTCGCGCACACCGGGGTCAGGGTCCGCCGGGTGTCGCGCCACGGATCTGCGGATGCTCGGTGAGCAGCTGTTCGGCGCGGTCCTTACCGGTCTCTGACGCCTGCCACCCAACCCACACCCAGCCGATGGCCAGCACGAGCAGCGCGGTGGCGATCGGGCGGACCAGCGGCCGGCCCCGCCACGGCGGGATCAGCTGCAAGACCACCCAGAACACCACACCGACCGACACGCCCCCCAGGTACAGCCACAGCGTCGCCCAGTGGCCCAGGGCCAAGAACCGCTGGTTCATCTCACCGGTCGACGCCAACCCCCGGGCGACCTCAGCAAGCTCTGGGGAGAACAACGCCCGCCCAACCCCGAGCGGGATGACAAAGCTCAGCGCGTACGACCACACGAACGTCGTGCCGATCCTGTCGGCCCGCGGCCCCACAGGGGTGCGCATCGCGTTGGCGGTGCGCGCAGCGAGCAACGCGACGATCCCGGCCAGCGCCGCACCCAGCGCACCGGAGCGTCCCATGACGACCAGACCCATCAACCCAGTCAGGACGGCGAGCACCACGGTGGCGCCGGCAGCACACAGGCCCACCATCCGGTACTGGCCTTGGCGGTGCGCCGCGACATAGGCGACGAACGCCGTGAGGACCATGAGCGTCTGGACCAGACCTGGACCTTGGTTGTTGACGAGCTCTTCGCCTCCGGTCGCCAACGGGCCGGCGACCAACGGGGCGAGCTGTTCGAAGAGCATCGGCCACCACGGCACGATCTCTGGGACGGTGACGGCGAGCAAGAACACCGCGTTGACCACGGCGAGCAAGGTCAGCGCGTTCGTCGCAGCGCGTCGGGCGACCTGTGCTGCGAGGTTGGGCGCGGTCGTGCCTGCCGACAGCCAACCCGCCGGTCCTGGGCCAGGTGCAGGCGCGGCGGCGTAGGGGTCGGGAGCGTAGGGGTCGGGTGCGTACGGGCCGGGCGCCGCGTACGGGTCGGCTGCTGGCATGACCGGCGCAGGGGCCATCGGGACGGGGTACGGCGATGCTGCCTGGGGCGGCGCGGACTGCACGGTGCGCGGCGGCGGCGCGGGTGCCGGACGTCCAGACATCGGCATCGGCAGCGTGGGGTTCACCGGCGCAGCCGGGACCGGCGGGAATGCCATCGTCGGCGTGACCGGTTCGACCGGACGCGGCGACCCGTCCGCCCGGCGCCGGCGGGCGCTGTCGTCGTTCACATCAGCTCCCGAACGTTCGTAGTGTCTGGACCATCGTGCCACGCCCCGGGGATCGTGGTCAGGGGCCTGATGGTCACAAGACCTCAGCGAGCCGGGCCTTGAGCGCCGCCATCCCGGCAGCGTCGACGTATCCGAAGCGCGTCAAGATCTCCTCGGACTGTTCTTTGGTGTCTTCCATCACCTCGACGCACACCGGGACACCCGAGTAGCACCGGGCGATTTGGTAGTAGATCCCATGTGCGTCGTGCACGAAGTCTTTTCCGTGCTCCCAGGCCGGCTCGGTGGTGTTGCGGCTCCCCATATCATCACGCACCTGGCTGTAACCCGAGCCAGCGCCCTTCCACATGTAGATCCTCACATAGGCATTATCGTTGTACGACGTGCAAGAGAGCTGGAGGTCGGCCTTGAAGAAGAGGGCGTCGCTCTTCGCCAAGCACCAGTCGAACGCGTCCGCCATCCCTGGGAACGCCATGTCTGCCAGGGCGCGCGCTTCGTCGAAGCTGAGGTCGACCGTCGGTGTCGGGCTGGGGGTCGGGCTGGGACTGGGACTGGGGCTGGGGCTGGGGCTGGAGGTGGTTGTGGTCGTCGGCGGCGGCGACGCGTCGGAGGAACCGTCGTTGGCGAACACGAGCACACCGACGACGACGAGGACGATCACCAGGGCCACAGCCCCGCCGATGAGGGCGATCTTGCCTGCCGGACCTTTCGGCGGCGGCACGTACGGTCCGTACGGGCCTGTGTACCCGCCCGCTGGGTCCTGGTACGGCGCTGGCGCCGCACCATACTGCGGAGCCTGCGGGTAGACCATGGTCGGGTCAGGCCCGTACGGTGCCTGCGGACCGGTCGGGTACTGGCCCTGCGGGCCGCTCGGCCCCGGGTACGGCTGCGGGGCGCCAGCGGGCGGCGCATACGGTGGAGGTCCTCCAGGCGGGGTGTACGGCGGCGGGGCACCCTGCTGCGCCGTGGGCTGCGCGCCGTACACCTGCGTCGGACCACCTTGTCCGTACACCTGCGTCGGGTCGCCTTGCTGCTGTGGGTAGACCTGCGTGGGGTCGGGCTGAGGGCCATAGGGCGCGTTGGGTTGGTAGGGCCCGCCCGGCGGGTAGGGCTGGCCTGGACCTTGGTTGCTCATCGTTCACCTTCCGACGTCTGGCACGGTCACCCCTGGGCCGGCCGGCCTGGCATTCACCGTCGCCACTGACGCGCCCCACGAGCAGGGACTCGCGGCGAGCCGAGCCCATCTTGCCCGATTTGCCAGGCCCCCGGTGCCACTTATGCCCGGAAACACCCGACGAAGCCGAACCTGCACCCGCTGTGCGGTCAGCGCAGGCCCAAGACGGTCCCGGCGAGGCTGTCAGGGACGCGGGTGGTCGCCCTGCGGGCGCGCACGACGCCGCGTTCGGCCGACTGTGCGACGGTGCGGTCGTACGGGACACGCCCGAGCAGGGGCAGCCTGGTCGCCTGCTCGAGCTCGGCAAGGCCGAGAGGGCCCCGCCGGGCGTCACTGGCGACGACCGCCGCACGCGCCGCCAACGGGCCCAGGGCGGTGCGCAGCGCGACAGCCCCAGCGACGGACGCCACATCACGACCGGCCACGACGACGACGAGGTCGGCGCGGTCGACCGGGGCCCGTCCGGCGAGGACGTCGCACGTGGGCACGTCGAGCACGACGACGCCGGCGGCTTCGCGCAACCGGTCCAGGACGTCGCGAGGAGGTGGAAGGCTCGGCCGTGCGCGGTCGGCTGAGACGACGGCCACCTGGCCCCACCTCGGCAAGGCGGCGAGAACCTGGTCGCCAGGAACGTCCCCGGCGCCAGCCAGGTCTGGCCAACGCGGCCCGGGCAGCGTCTCGATCCCAAGCGCGACGTCGAGCCCGGGCCCACCGGCAAGGTCGACCAGGGCTGTGGCCGTGCGGCTGGCGAGGGCAGCGGCGAGCAGCGCGGCGAGCGTCGTCGCACCTGCTCCACCGCGGGCGCCGACGACGAGCAGGAGCAGACCTGGACGCAGTGGCGCGACGGGTTGGGTGGACCACGCGGACGGGGGTGAAGATGTCATGTTCTGCATAGGTCCAGCCTTGCCGGTCTGGGGGCCGGCGTGGGGCGGGTCCAGGGCAGACAGGCCGTCTGCGTGGGCTGGGGACGGTTCGACGATCTCATCATGTGGATGCGATGCCCACGAGATGAGCAAAGTTCACACGCGAGGACGTCAAGGGCCCATCAGCCCTTCCCAACAGCTGTGCCATGGGGTATAAATATCTTTACAACTTCATGGTTCACCGGAACCCACGCGCAGGCTGACCCACTTTTGGGCGGGCCGAGCGGGCTGGTTCCCGTAGCGGTCGTCGAAGTGCACGCTTGATACCCGGTGGATCAGAGGTGCGAGCGGCGGCGGCCAAAGACGGCCGCCGCTGTTTCGTTGTGCTCCCGAACATTTCACAAATGTGCCATAACGGTCATCGCAGGCGACGCCGCGCAGCAGGTGCGCGCGGGTGTGCGCACCTGCCGGCCTGGACGAAGACACCCAGGCCGGTTCGGTCGGCCTGCCCGACCACACCCAGCCCACCAACCCGTTCGACAAATGCCACACCGAGATTCTCTGCGAGATTGTCCGGCGCGATCCCACGGCCGTGCTCACTCGGGCACGACGATGGTCACCACACTGCCGCGCAGAGCCACGTGGCCCGCCTCAGGGTCGCTGCTCACAACGCCACGAGAGGAACCGTAGACGTAAGGTACCTCCACGACGACGACCGAGAATCCCGCGGCGGTGAGCGCAGCATCAGCAGCTGCCGGCAGCAAATCCACGACCTGTGGGACGACCGCAAGCGTCGGCAGACCACGTGGCGGCAGGTACGCCACCGACCCGTCGTTGGAGTGGATGGTGACGCGGATCTGTGCGAAGGGTTCGGTCGCGGCTTCGATCCTCTGCCCGCCGTTGCCCGAGGAGATCGACAACGAGACTGGCACACCAGGGCCGTACACAGTGACCCGGCCGTTGCCTGAACGTGCCATGACGTTGCCAGCGACCTCCTCGACGAGCACCGACCCGTCCGAGCTCGTCGCCGACACCGAACCGCCAGCCCCGATCACCTCGACGCGGCCGTTGCCCGACTGTGCCTCGACGTCCCCACCGGCGCCGTGCACGAAGACATGGCCGTCAGCGCTGCTCGCGACAACCGAGCCGGTGACGTCGCTGACCTCGACGCTGCCGTTGCCCGACCGCGCGTCGAGCACGTCACCACCCACGCCGCGGACGACCACCGCCCCGTCACCGCTACGTGCGCCGACCGACCCGCGCACGTCGCTGATCTCCAGGCGGCCGTTACCCGACCGGGCGTTGACATCGCCACGCACGCTGTCGACGACGACCGCGCCGTCAGAGCTGTGGGCATCGACCGACCCGGCGATGTCGCTGATCTCGATACGGCCGTTCCCCGAGTGCGCGATGACGTCACCAGTGATGTGCTCAAGCTGGACACGCCCATCGCCGCTCGAGACGTTCACCGGTCCGACGAGGTCTGAGGCAGTCACACGCCCGTAGGTGGTGAGCACGACCAGCTGTGTGTCCGGTGGCAGCACGACGACCAGCCCGGCCTCGCACGACGGGCCGATCGGGAAGCTGTCGCACTTGTGGCGGATCTCGAGCTCGTCGCCGCGGGTGGCCGAGGCGTAGGTCGGGGCCTGCCACCCCCACGCGTACCACGCCTTGGCCTTGACCACGACCTGCGTCGCGTCCGGGTCGACACTCACCTCGACCTTCCCGTCAGCGACGAGCAGCACGGTGGACGCAACCGTCTCGGTGTAGGCCGTCGTGTGCCAGCGCGCGACCGAGTACACGACGAGCTGCCAGGCACCCGACAGCACCAGGGGCAGCGCGATCAACAACCCGACCACCGTGAGCACGACGCCAGCAGGACCGAACCGCGCGCCTCGGGGGACTGCGCCGACCGGCTCGCCGGTGGCCGACGCGCCGCCCGTGCCTGGTTCGGCGCCAGGTCCTGGCGCAGGCTCGGGACCGTCGGGGTGCTGGGTTGCCCGACCTTGGTCCGCGCCACCTGTAGCCGTGCCGGAGGCGGGAGCCTGAGCTGGGTCGGGTCCGTCGCCGGTCGCTGGAGCCACAGGGGCGCTGTCAGGTTCGGTGCCGGGCGCAGTCGGGGTGCTCATCGGTGGGCTCCGTTCGGGTCGTTGGTCTGCTCCAGCCAGCGCAGCACCGCCAGGACGCGGCGGTGGTCGTCGGCGTCGGGGGGAAGGTCAAGCTTGGCGAGGATCGAGGTGACGTGCTTTTCCACTGCGGGCAGGCCGACGACGAGACGGTCGGCGATGGCGGTGTTCGACCGCCCCTCGGCCATCAGACCGAGGACCTCGCGCTCACGGGCGGTCAGGCGTTCGGTGCTGGCGACCGTCGACCGGGCCAGGACCTGCGCGACGACCTCAGGGTCGATGACCGTCCCACCGGCGGCGACACGCGCCACAGCGTCGAGGAACTCTTCGACGTCCGCGACCCGGTCTTTCAGCACGTAGCCCAGACCGCGCGGGTCGTTGGTGAACAGCTCGCGGGCGTACCGCTGCTCGACGTACTGCGAGAGCACGAGCACCGGCAGGTGATGGTGCACCGCACGCAGGTGGATCGCGGCGCGCAGGCCCTCGTCGGTGTTCGTCG
>WRCL01000111.1 GCA_009783975.1 Micrococcales bacterium | reverse complement strand
GGTGCCGCCGACGCGGTGCAGGGTGCGCAGGAAGCGCATCTGGCCTGGGGCGATGTCGTCGGCGACGAACTCGCGGCGCAGGGTGTGCAGCAGGGTGTGGAGGAGGTCGAGCAGCTCGGCTCCCTCGTCGGACGTCTCCTCGGACGCCGGGGGGCCGCCAGCCAGGTCGTCGTCCATGCCCACAAGCGTAGCAGATAGTGAGTTGACAACAAGGTGAGTTTGGCTCAGTATTAGGTCGAGCACGGCGCTCACCCCTGCCGACGAGCCGCGGGACCCGTCAGACACCTGTCGGCGACCAGCGCCCGGTGGGGGTGGCACGACGTTTGGAGGTAGCCATGTCTCATATGCGACCTGTGATGGTGGGGTTCACACGTGACCGCGAGGTCGCCAGCCACCGCCTGGGCCGTGACGTCCTGCGCCGCATCCTGGGTTTCGCCGGCCCCTACCGCACGTGGCTGACCTGGTTCTTGGCGATCATCGCCGTCGAGGCGGGCCTCGGCGCGCTGACCCCGCTGCTGTTCCGGGTCCTCATCGACGACGGGATCGGCCAAGGCTCGCAGCGCACCGTCGTGCTGGCTGCGGCCGGCGCTGGCGCGCTCGCGCTGGTCGGGGCTGGGCTGTCGGTCGTCAACCGGTGGTTGTCGGCGCGAATCGGCGAGGGGCTCATACGCGACCTGCGCGTGCAGGTGTTCGACCACGTCCAGCGCATGCCGCTGGCGTTCTTCTCCCGGGCCAAGACTGGTGCCCTGGTCCAACGCCTCAACGGTGATGTGCTCGGCGCCCAGCAGGCGTTCACCTCGACGTTGCAGAACGTCGTGTCCAACGTGCTCACCGTTGTGTTCGTCCTGGCGGCGATGGCCTCGATGTCGTGGCGGCTGACGTTGTTGTCGCTGGTGCTCGTGCCGGTGTTCATCGGCCCGGCGCGCTGGTTCGGCAAGAAGATGGCGGTGATCACCCGCGAGTCCTACGACCTCAACGCCGTGGCCGCCCAGACGATGACCGAACGGTTCAACGTCGCCGGGGCGCACCTGGCCAAGGTGTTCGGCACCCCTGCGCGTGAGGTCGCCGCGTATGGCGCCCAGGCTGACCAGGTCGCCCGCATCGGGGTGCGGCGCGCGTTGTACGCGACGTGGTTCCGCATCGGGCTGACGACGATGGCGGCGCTGGCCGTCGCGGTGGTGTACGGGGTCGGGGGTGTCCAGGCTGTGCACGGGCAGCTGAGCGTCGGGGTCGTCGTCGCGCTCACCGCGTACCTCCAGCGCCTGTACGGGCCGCTGACGGCGTTGTCCAACGTCCAGGTCGACGTCATGACAGCCCTGGTGAGCTTTGAGCGCGTCCTGGAGGTGCTCGACCTCGAACCCTCGGTGGCCGACGCTCCCGACGCCCACGACCTGCGCGACGACGTCGCCCGCGACGGCGCGTCGCTAGAGCTCGCAGGGGTGGGTTTTCGTTACCCCGACGCCGAGGAGGTCTCGCTGGCCTCGCTGGAGCAGGTCGCCGCGGTCGCCCACGACGTCGTCGGCGACACGATCGTCGACGTGTCGTTCGCGGTGCCTGCCGGGTCGATGGTCGCGCTGGTCGGACCGTCCGGCTCAGGCAAGACCACACTGTCGCAGCTGGTCACGCGGATGTACGACCCGACCCGCGGCGCCGTGCGCATCGCCGGGGCCGACCTGCGAGAGGTCACCGGGGAGTCGCTGCACGAGGTCGTCGGTGTCGTGTCCCAAGAGGCCCACCTGTTCCACGACTCGGTCGCCGGGAACCTGCGCTACGCGCGCCCCGACGCCACCGACGACCAGCTGTGGGAGGTCCTGCGTGCCGCGCGGATCGCTGACCTGGTCGCCGCGATGCCCCAGGGCCTGGACACCGTCGTCGGCGACCGCGGCTACCGCCTGTCCGGCGGCGAGCGCCAACGCTTGGCCATCGCGCGGGTGCTGCTGAAGCCCCCGGCCTTGGTCGTCCTCGACGAAGCCACCGCCCACCTGGACTCTGAGTCCGAAGCCGCCGTCCAGGCCGCCCTCGACGAAGCCCTGACCGGCCGCACCGCCCTGGTCATCGCCCACCGGCTGTCGACTGTGCGCCACGCCGACCTCATCGTCGTCATCGACGCCGGGCGCGTCGTCGAGCATGGCACCCACGACGAGCTCCTCGCCGCCGAAGGCCTGTACGCAGACCTGTACCGCACCCAGTTCGCCCCCACCGCCTCACGCTGACCCGTCGGGGCAGGCCGTCGCACCCTTGGTTGTGCTCTGGCCGTCAGACCCCGGCCGGTTCGCGGGTGGCCTGGCGCAGCACTTCGGTGATCTCGGGGCCGACGAGCTCGTGACGTTCAAGCAGGGCGTCGCGCAGGGCCTGGACGAGGTGGCGGTTCTCGGCGAGCAGGACGCGGACGGTGTCGCGCGCCTCGGTGAGGACCGCTTCGAGCTGTTCACGGGCGGCCGTGTCGCCGACGACCGACTCGACGATGTCTTTGCCGGTGGCGGCCAAGGAGACCAGGGACCCGGTCATCCCCGCGGCGCCGACCATCTGCGCGGCGATACGCGTGGCTGCGGCGAGGTCTGAGGCTGGACCGGTCGACGTGTCGGCGAAGAACAGCTCTTCGGCGCACCACCCGCCCATGCAGATCGCGATGAGGGCGCGCAGCTCGCACGACGAGCGGGTGTACACGTCTTCGGCGTCGTCGTGGGCGAGCAGGCCCAGGGCCGACCCGCGTTTGACGATCGTCACGACCTCGAGCACCCGCTGGGGGGCGAGCAGGTGCGCGACGACGGCGTGGCCAGCCTCGTGGGTGGCGATGAGCTCTTGTTCGGCACGGGTGTACGTCACCGGCTGGCCCAGGCCCACCATCTCGGTCAGGCGGGCCTTCTCCACGTCGGTGAAGCTCATCGCCGTCTGGCCGCGACGCATGGCGTTGACGAGGGCCTCGTCAAGCAGGTGCTCGACCATCACCGGCGTCCAGCCGTTGGTCGCCGCAGCGACGCGGTCACGGACCGCCGGTTCGTCCAGCTCGACCTCGTGGGCGCGGCGTGCCAAGAAATGGTCGACCAGGGCACGGCGGCCGTGCACGTCAGGGGTGGGGAAGCTCAGGCGCCGGTCGAACCGGCCTGGGCGCAGCAACGCCGGGTCCAGGGCGTCAGCGCGGTTCGTCGCGGCGATGAGCAGCAGCGGGACCCGCGCGGGGCGGCGCATGGGGATCTGGCGGGTCGCCGGCAGCAGCAGGTTCACCGCCGAGGCCAGACGGTTGAGGAGCTTGTCGGTGCCCAGCGGCTCGTCGAACGACTGCATCTGCACGAGCAGCTCGTTGAGGACCCCGCCGGTGCCTTCGGAGACCGCCTGCTCGGTGCGGGCGCTGGTCCCCGACGCAGGTGAGACGGGCATGAACCCGCGGGCCATGGCGATCGCGTCGATCTCTTCGATGAACCCGATGGCCCCGCCTTCTTTTGCCGCGGCGGTGCGCAGCGCGCGGAAGTACGCGCGGATCTTGCGGGCTGTCGCCCCGTAGTACATCGACTGGAACGAGGTGGCCGAGACGAACAAGAACGGCACCCCCGCCTCGGCGGCCATGGCTTTGGCGGTCAAGGTCTTGCCGGTGCCCGGGGGACCTTCGAACAGCAGCCCACGGCGCGGACGGCCGCCCGTGCGGTCGGCGAACGTCCGGTGCGCCCAGAACAGGTCCAGCGAGCGGCGCACGTCTTCGACGATCGGGTCGATGCCGATGACCTCGTCCAGGTGCACGTCGACCTGCTCGGGCCGGTACACCAGGTGCGGCGAACGCCCAGACCCCACCTGCGTGCCCACGATGACCAGCAGCAGCGCAGAGAAGAACACGACCGGGACCAAGATCATCGGGTCGATGCTCGGCACCGCAGGCAGCACCGCCATCCCCATGACCCCGCGCACGAGCATCCACGCTTCGGCTGCGAGCACGACCAGGAGCAACCGCACCACACGGCGCCGTCGGGCAGCCTCACGGTCACGGGCGATGTCATGCTCAGGGGTGGTTCGGACCACGGTCAGACCTCTCGTCGCACCAATTGCCTCACGACGATGGTCGCTGCCGGGACGAACCCGGACAACCCAGACGATTCGCGCTCACTCGAACAGCCCAGGAACCCGCGGGCCTGGCAAACCGTCCCCGCACGAGTCGCGCTCACGACGGCGCGCATCGGTGGATCCGGGCTCAGTCGGGGTCGCGGCGGCGGCGCAGCTGGGTGAGCTGGCGGGGGATCCAGGGGACGACGGGCCCGGGGCGGGGTTTGGCGCGGACGGCTTCGACGTCGCCGGAGGGGGAAGCGGCGAAGACGCGGCCGCCGGGGTCGAGCAGGTCACGCAGGGCCAGGACCTGGCGGCGCAGGGTACGGACCTCTTCGGCGAGGGCAAGGATCTGGCGGATCCCGGCGAGGTTGACGCCGTCGTCGTGCGACAGGCGCTGGACCTCGCGCAAGGTTGCCACGTCGCGGACCGAGTAGCGACGGCCACGCCCGCGGGTGCGGCCGGGGCAGACCAGGCCGAGCCGGTCGTACTGGCGCAAGGTCTGCGGGTGCATCCCGGCCATTTTCGCCGCGACGGAGATCGGGAACATGGGGGTGTCCTCGTCTGCGTCGGTCCGCACGGTCGGCTCCTTGGGTCAGGTCGCGGGTGCTGGGCCCGGCCGCACAGGTCGGCGTGGGCCTTGGCCAGGTAGCGGGGGGTTCGCTGGTCTGGCCAACGGGCTGCGGTCTCCTCGGGGTCAGGTGGTCACTGGCGCGCCTGGGAGTACAGGTCGGCGCGGGGGTCGTCGGACGACGTGGCTTCGGCGAACGCTTCGACCGCGTCGCGCGCTGCCCCGGTGAGCTTGTGGGGGACGGCGACCTCGACGGTGACGAGCAGGTCGCCGGTGCGGGCGGACGTGGCGATGCCCTTGCCCTTGACGCGCAGGGTGCGCCCAGAGGGGGTGGCGGGAGGAACCTTGACCGTGACGGTCGAGCCATCAAGGGTCGGCACGTCGACCTTGGCGCCCAAGACGGCCTCGGCGAAGCTCACCGGGACGGTGACGCGCAGGTTGGGCCCGTCGGTGGCGAACACCGGGTGAGGTTCGACGTGGACCTCGATGACCAGGTCACCGGGTGGGTCTCCAGGCTGTCCCTTGCCGCGCAAGCGGATCTTCTGCCCGTCGCGCACACCGGCAGGGACGCGGGCGTTGACCGTGCGGCCGTCGACCGACAACGACACCGTCGACCCGGTGGTGGCGGTGCGGAACGGCAACGACACCGACGAGGTGAGGTCCCTGCCACGCCGGGCGGGCGGGCGCTGGCCGAACAGCCCGCCGAGCAGGTCGTCGAACCCGCCCCCACCGCCAGGAGCACCGGCAGAGAACCGGACCCGCGACCCAGGGCCGAACATCCCCCCGAGCAGGTCGTCGAACCCGGCGCCGCCGCCCCCGGGACCGCCGGCGGTGAACCGGGCGCCGCCGCCGAGGGTGCGCAGCTCGTCGTACCGGCGGCGCTGCTCGTCGTCTGACAGCACCGCGTACGCCTCGCCGATCCCTTTGAACTGCTCCTCGGCCCGGGTGTCGCCGGGGTTCTTGTCGGGGTGCAGCGTGCGGGCCTTCTTGCGGTACGCCTTCTTGATCGTGCCTGCGTCGGCGTCCTTGGGGACGCCGAGCATGGCGTAGAAGTCCTTGGACAACCAGTCCTGGCCAGTCACGGCGCCTCCCTCCGGCTCACGCGATCTCGTCGACCTGCCTGGGCGGGTCGGTCTGGGTCGGGTCAGGTTCGGGGTCGACGACGGCGACCCGCGCAGCGCGCAGCACCCGTTCGCCTGCCCGGTACCCAGGCTGCAAGACGGTCTGGACTGTGGGTTCGGTGACCTCGGGGCTGTGGCCGTGCATGAGGGCCTCATGGACAGCCGGGTCGAACACGTCCCCGGCAGTGCCGTAGCGCACGACGCCGAAGTGCTCACAGATCTGCTCGAGCTTCTCGGCGATGGACGCGAACGGGCCGGTGAGGTCGTCGTGCTGGCGGGCCAGCTCGATATCGTCCAGCACCGGGATGAGCCCTTCGGCCAAGGCGGCGACACCCTGGTCATAGGCGCCCAGCGCCTCGGCCTTGGACCGCCGGACGTACGCCGAGTACTGGTTCTGCAGGTTGACGTAGTCGGCTGAGACCCGTTGGAGCTGGTCCAGACGTTCGGCCGCCAGCGCGGCGACGTCGTCATCGGGCACCGTGAGCCCAGGTTCGTCCCCGGGTGTGGCCGGCTCACGGACCTCGCCGGTCTGCGGGTCGATCTTGCGCCGGTCCACGATCCGGGGTTCCTCCTCGCTCACCTGTCCTCGTCCTCATCGACGATCTCAGCGTCCACGACGTCCTCGTCGTCGGCAGGGGCCGGCGGGGTGTCGGTGGGTGCGTCGGCGGTCTCGGACTGGGCGTAGACGGCCTCGCCGATCTTCTGCGCCGCGGTGACCAGGGCGCTGTGCTTGGCCATGACCGTCTCGGACGGCTCCTCGGCCTCCAGCGCTGCTTTGAGGTCGGCGACGGCGGCACG
>WRCL01000110.1 GCA_009783975.1 Micrococcales bacterium | reverse complement strand
CGGTTCGCCGCCGTGCGTTCCTACGTGTCCACCGCCCGCAAGAACCACGTCTCACCCCTCGAAGCCATCACGTCCCTGTTCAGCGACAACATCTGGCTACCCGTGGCACCCTGAATAGTCACAGATGGCGACTTCGACGATCTAGTCATCGAACTCATCATCCAATCATCGAACTCGGCAGTCGGCAGTCGGTCGTCGAGCGCATCTTCCTCGCCCCCATCCTTTCGCCGGGGGACCCTTCTAGCGCAGCGCAGGCCTGGGTCAGGGGCCCCGGCACAGCTAAAGCACAGCACCGTCCAGGAGTGTGTTTTGGTAGGCGATTGACCCAGGCTCGAGCGGAGCGACAATGGTCCCGGAGAGGCGGGGGACACCCGGCCACGCGGATTTGGCCCGCGCCACCAGGCAAGACGTTGGGAAGCGTCCCCACTGTCCTGCCGAGCAGCTCACACGGCCGACCAGCCGCCGTCGTTTGCCAGGACGGCGCCGTTGACGTTGGACGAGTCGTCGGAGAGGAGCCAGGCGATCGAGGCGGCGAGCTCTTCGGGTTGGGCGACACCGGGGATGACGACCTGCATGAGCGGGCCGAGAACCTCACCAGCAAGGGCTGAGGCGAAGCTGGCTTGGATGTTCGTCTGGACGGCGCCGGGGGCGACGACGTTGACGCGAATACCCTTTTTGCCGTACATGACGGCGGAGTTCTTGCTCAGGCCGATGACGGCGTGTTTCGAGGCGGTGTACGCGGCGCCGGCGGCTGAGCCGCGCAGCCCCGCCTCGGACGAGACGTTGACGATCGACCCTGCGTCGGCGTCAAGCATCCCCGGCAGCACCGCGGCCATGAGCTTGGCGGTGGCGGTGAGGTTGACGGCCAGGACGAAGTCCCACTGTGCCCAGTCGATCTCGTGCGCAGGCTGGAAGGAGTCCATCACCCCGGCGACGTTCGCCAGGCCCTGGACGGGCCCACCAGCAGCAGCGAGGATCGCGGCGATATCGTCGTCGGACCGGATGTCCCCGACGACGGTGACGATATCGGCTGACGGGTTCTCGGCCTTGAGCTCGTCGAGGCGGTCGGCGACGACGTCAGCAGCGACGACCTTGCCGCCTTCGTTGGCCACGCGGACCGCTGTGGCCTTGCCGATCCCAGACCCGGCTCCGGTGACGATGACGGTCTTGCCTTCGAAACGTGCAACGTTCATGACGCGTCCTTTCTTGTGGCGGCAGACCTGGCCAGTGGCCAGGGCGACAGGACTGTAGCAAGCGAGGATCACCTCATGGGATGACGACCTGCTCGTGCAGCGTGGCGATGTCGAGCGCCAAGGAGTCGACGACGGTTCGCTGGCCGAGCGCGTCACCGGTGCGGCCCTGCGCCTCGAGCAGCTCCAGCACATGCTGCTCGGTCGTGTGTTGCGCGGCCATCGACACCAGCAGCGAGCTTGTTGAGGTGTAGGCGTGCACGACGGCCTGCCGGTCGGTGAGGAACCGGGCGTACACCTGCTCAAGCTGTGGGTCGATATCTGCCAGCTGGCTGCCGACGTACGCGAACTGTTCGCTCGTACGCGACTGTTCGTACTCGCCGACCGACGCGTCGACCTGCGCGAGGAGCACATCGTCAGGGTCGAGCCGGGCAACGGTCGCAGCGAGCAGCACATCGACCTGGCGCCGATCGTCGGGGCTCAACGAGTCGTAGGCGGCGTGCAGCATCTCGTGCGCAGCGACTGTGACCACCCACCCGTGCAACCGCGCGTCCGCCGGTTCGTACACGACGATCGACGTCGCGCTGTAGCAGCCGACCGCCCCGGCCGGGCACCGTCCAGCGAAGGTCGCCGCGTCAAGCACTTCAGGGTCGGTGCCGTAGAACAGCGCTTTGCCGGCGTCGGTCATCGTGGCTTCCTCAGCCAGCGCCACGACCTGCGCCGACGGTGGGGTCGTCGCGCGGGCTGACCATGCGGCGAACGCGAGCGCTGTGACGACGAGCACCGTGCCGACCATCCGGTGGCGGGAGCGCCCACCGGCACGTGGCCGCCGGTCCGCGCCGACCACCTGCGCAGATGTTGGCGACCCCAGGCCGTCGATCACCTCACCAGGGTCGCACCGGGGTTGGCGTCCAACCACACACGTCACCCATGTGGCGCCAGGCACGGTGCTCTGGACGCGCCACAGGTCAGTCGGTGATCTCGCAGATCACGCAGCCGGCCGAGACGCCCGCACCAGGCTGGACCGACAGGTTCGCCACCGTCCCAGCCCGGTGGGCGACGAGGGGTTGTTCCATCTTCATCGCTTCAAGAACAGCGACAAGGTCCCCGGCGGCCACCTGGGCCCCGTCGGCGACGGCGACGGTGACGATCGTGCCCTGCATCGGAGAGGTCAGGGCGTTTCCCCCACCGCCAGCACGCTGGACAGCGCGCCGGATCGCTGGGCGTGGGCGCGGGTTGGCGGTTCCACGTGCGCCGAGCGCCGCGGGCAGCACAACTTCCAGCCGTTTGCCCGAGACCTCGACGACGACGCGTTCGAGCTCGGGTTCGTCGGATTCGGCCTCGGGCGGGGTTGGCGTGGCCAGGCCGGGGAGCCGGTCGGCGAAC
This sequence comes from Micrococcales bacterium, assembly GCA_009783975.1. Lineage (GTDB taxonomy): Bacteria > Actinomycetota > Actinomycetes > Actinomycetales > Cellulomonadaceae > Cellulomonas. Next base: position 3,948 of record WRCL01000110.1, on the reverse strand, counting down.
TCCTCTTCGATCCACCGTGTGTGCACAGCGAACGGTGCGTCGTCGTCGGGGACGAACGCCGGGTCGTCAAGCACCGCCTGGTGGAACGGCGCGACGGTTGCCACACCTTCGACAACAAGCTCGTCCAGGGCCCGACGTGCCCGTGCCACCGCCTGGCGCCGGTCCGCCCCGGTGACGATGAGCTTGAGCAGCAACGAGTCGAACGCCCCGCAGATGGTGTCGCCTTCGACGACCCCGGAGTCCACACGCACCCCAGGTCCACCTGGCAGGCGCAGGGTCGTGATCTTGCCCGGGGCGGGTAAGAACCCCACAGCTGGGTCTTCGCCGTTGATCCGCAGCTCGATGCAATGCCCGCGGGCCGGCAGGTGGTCGTACCCCAGTGGTTCACCGGCGGCGATCCGCAGCTGTTCGCCGACAAGGTCGACCCCGGTGACCTCCTCAGAGACAGGGTGCTCGACCTGCAGACGTGTGTTGACTTCGAGGAACGACACGGTCCCGTCCGCGCCGAGGAGGAACTCGCACGTCCCGGCCCCCACATACCCAGCCTCGCGCAGCAGCGCGACAGACGAGTCGACGAGGGTGCGTTCCTGTTCGGCGGTCAGGTACGGCGCCGGGGCTTCTTCGACGAGCTTTTGGTGCCGGCGCTGCAACGAGCAGTCCCGGGTGGACACCACGACGACCCCACCGTGAGCGTCGGCCAGGCACTGGGTCTCCACGTGGCGGGGCCGGTCGAGGTACCGCTCGACGAAGCACTCTCCGCGCCCGAAGGCAACTGTCGCCTCACGGACCGCTGAGGCGTACGCCTCGTCGATCTGCTGTGTGGTCCGTGCGACTTTCAGCCCGCGTCCGCCCCCGCCGTAGGCGGCTTTGACCGCCAGGGGCAGGCCGTGGCGGGCAGCGAACGCGTGGATCTCGGCGACGTCGGCGACGGGCTGCGGTGTACCAGGTACAAGGGGGGCGCCCACACGCGCCGCGATCGCCCGTGCGCTGACCTTGTCACCCAGGGCGCGGATCGCTGCTGGTGGCGGCCCGATCCACACCAACCCGGCATCGATGACGGCCTGGGCGAACGCCGCGTTCTCTGCCAAGAACCCGTACCCGGGGTGCACGGCGTCAGCGCCGGCGCGCCGTGCGACGTCCAACAGCTTGGCGGCGTCGAGGTAGGTGTCGGCGGGCCGGGCCCCACCCAGGCAGTACGCCGAGTCGGCCAGGCGCACGTGCAGGGCGTGACGGTCAGGCTCGGCGTACACGGCGACCGAGCGCAGGCCCGCGTCGCGGCAGGCACGGGCGACCCGGACGGCGATCTCGCCGCGGTTGGCGATGAGGACGGTGGTGAGGGGCACAGTTCACCGTAGCGTGGCACCGGTCCGCGCCGAAGGAGACCGGCGCCAACGCGTCTTGACCCCCCTTGTCGGTTTCCTCAGCTCGCCTGGTGCGACCACAAGCCGGGCACGCTCAGCCCAAGGTCGGCCAGCAGGTGGCGCAGCAGGGGCAACGACACCCCGACAACTGTGTGCGGGTCACCTTCTATCCGTTCGACAAACGGTCCGCCCAGCCCGTCGATGGTGAAGGCGCCCGCGACCTGCAACGGTTCGCCTGTGGCGACGTAGGCGCTGATCTCCTCGTCGCTGAGGTCGCCAAAATGCACGACGGCTGACCCGGTGGCGCCCAGCCCGCGCCGGGTGCGGGTGTCGACGAGCCAGTGCCCGGTGTGCAGCACACCGTGGTGCCCGCGCATCGTGCGCCAGCGGGTGACGGCCTGGTCGACGTCGGCGGGTTTGCCGTGGACCGCCCCGTCAAGCTCGAGCATCGAGTCGCACCCCAGGACGACGACGTCGGTGACCTGCTGTGCCACAGCCTCGGCCTTGGCCCGGGCGAGGGCGAGCACAGCCTCAGCCGGGGGCAGGGGCCCAGCGTCGGCGAGCACCTTGTCCTCGTCGACACCAGACACACGTACCTGCGGGTCGAACCCGGCGGCCCGTAACGTGCTCAGACGCGCGGAAGAGGCGGAGGCAAGCAGCAGTGTCACGTGCGACAGGTTACTGGGCCTGCGCCGATACGCCGCGCTCGGCGTCGGATGTCGGATGTTTCCCGATATGCATAACGCCGGGAACATCGCAGGCGGGTCGGTGCTCTAACAGCCAGTGTCGTCGCGGGTATACAGTCGAGACCTGGCGCCGTGCGGCACTGTGCCCGCCCGAAGACGAAGGGAACGCATCATGCGTCGTAGCGCACTGCTCGTTATTCCACTCCTGGCTATCGCGTTACTTGCAGGGTGCAACCAGGGCGACCAGCCGAACAACATCACGACGCCAGGCAAGGGCTCTGACTTCGGTCACAGCGGCGACAAGGGCAACAACGGCAACAACGGCGAGAACAATAATGTCGGCGACCTTGAGTCGTGCATCGTGGGGACCTGGAACGCCGATGCAGACGCGCTCGCGACGATGGGGACCGACATGGCCGAGATGGACGTCCTGGGTGACGGCCTCACCGTGCTGTTCAAGATGAAGGCCGCTCACACGTTCGAGGTGGTCATGGAGGCCTCCGAGGTTGCCATGACCATGACCATGAGCGGGACATGGAGCGTCTCCGGCAGCGACAGGTTGTACATGATCATGCAGGACGTCACGGCCGAGGTCATGGGCCAGCGCCTGACCGCCGCCGACCTGGAGATGGACCTGCCACAGCGGTCGACAGCCACGGCGAAGTGCGCAAGCAGGACGCTGGAGATGCGCGACCCCGGTGGCGAGCCTTACACCCTCACACGGCAGTAATCCCCCACATACCTGGCCGGTGGCCAGGCCCGGACACCACAGATGACGGCCGGCACCGTCGGGCGTGGGTGTCGACGGGCAGAACACCCCCACGCCCCGCCGTCGGCATATGACGGCGGGGCGTTGGCAACCTGCGCCCCGCCGTCATGTGCCGACGACGAGGCGCAGGGACGCGCATGTGTCAGACCTTCACCAGTGGTCCGCCGACCGGCAGGACGGTCTTGCCGAAGGTGGAGTTGATGACGCCAGCGGCTGAGCCGTACCAGGCGGCCAGGGCGGTGGCCAGACCGACGAACCCGCCGATGTGGACGATGGTCTCGTTCTCGACGAAGTCACCAATGCCCAGCAAGAAGAACGTGGCGGTGAGCAGGACGAAGACGGTCAGGACAACTGTCGTGGTCCGTGTGGCTGCCACCGTCATGTAGGCGGTAAACAGACCCCACGCGATGAGGAAGATACCGATGGCGTGGGCGTTGTGGGTCGAGCCGGCCGCGGCGCCGGGCACCTGTGCGCTGCCCCACACGAACCACGCCGCCCAGGCCAGCCAGAACGCTCCGTACGAGCTGAAGGCCAGGGCGCCGAAGGTGTTCCCGGTCTTGAACTCCCACATCCCGGCGAGCAGCTGGGCGAGCCCGCCGTAGAACAAGGCGAGTCCGACCACGACGGGGCGTCCGCCTTCGAGGATCCCTGCGTTGTACATGGACAGCACGAAGGTGCTCAGCGCGAACGCGGCCAGGCCGAGGGGGCCCGGGTCGGCGATCTTCGGGGCAGGTGCTGGCGTGGGCTGGTCAGTCATGATGGCTCCTTACGACCGGTGTGGATACCGATGTGCGCACGCTATCTCACCGGTGCTTCGGGCGGGAGGGGGCAGCCCAGACTTCGTTGGGTGTTGCCTGGTCGGCGGCGCGGTCAGCCGATATTTGCCCTGGCTCAGGCGTAACGTTCGAGGATCGAGGTCTCGGCCAGGCGGGACAGCCCTTCACGCACCGAGCGGGCGCGCTGCTCGCCGATCCCTTCGACCGCCATGAGCTCGTCGATCGACGCGGCGAGCAGACGCTGCAACCCGCCGAAGTGCTGGACGAGCCGTTCGGTCAGGTGCCGCGGCAACCGGGGGATCTTCGCCAGCAGCCGGTACCCGCGGGCGCTGGCCGGTGCGTCGAGGGTGTCGCCG
>WRCL01000109.1 GCA_009783975.1 Micrococcales bacterium | reverse complement strand
TGGTCGGCGTAGTCGACGGCCTCGGCGACGACCGACCCAGCCAGGTCGACGACCCGGATCCCGATATGCGCACCGTCGACCTGCAGCCCGACCCCGACGACAGTGCCAGCGGCTGGGGCCAGCGGCACCGCAGGGCGTCCTGCCCGGCGTGTGAGCACCGGGGCGAGCTCGGTGACCAGACCGGCCTCGATGAGCTGGTCGACAGCCACGGACACGGTCGCCGGTGACAGTCCTGTCGCAACGGCCAGGCGAGCGCGTGAAGGAGGTTCGGCCGCGTCGACAACACCGCGCAGGAGCATCCGCAGCGGCAGCTGCCCAGACCCGTGGGACCCCACGGTCACGTGTCTAAGGCTGAGCGGACCACTGTGACGACACCGGTGACCGGCGTCGTCACGTCGACCTGCACCGTGCTGGCCTGCGCGGCGAGCACACCTGTGGCCGGGGTGGGTTCACACGGTGCGTCGGGCGCGACCGACGTCGGTGCGCGGTGCCTGGGAGCCGTCCCGGGGACCGGCGTGCCCGGCGGCGAGGCGACCTTGTGCCGGGCGGACCTGGCTGGTGGCCCGACGACGCGCAGAGCACCAGTGGTCGGGGCGACCGGGAACCGCTGGCCCAGCCCCGCGTGTCGCGTCGTGGGGACCGACCCTGTGCGTGGTGGGGTCATGGCCGGCCATGTCGCCGGGCCAGGTTCGGCACCGAACATCTTGTCGCTGGTGAGGTCGGGATCAGGGACGAGCTCGGCGTAGCTGTCTTTCCACGGTTCCATCCCTGCGGTGGCACGTAGCGCGCGGGCCAGGCGCAACGGGGCGACGAACCGCCGGGTCTGCAGCCGGCGTGCCTCGGCGTCGGTGGCGCGACGCCGGCGCCGGCCCGAGTAGTCGACGACCTGGACCATGTTCTCGGCATCGACCTCGCGGTGCGCTGGTAACGGCAAGCCAGGGCGCACCGGCCGTGTGCCAATGACTGTGAGGTACGGCACAGGCAGGCGTGAGTCCAGCGACGGTGCCAAGAAGAGCACGTCGGACGCGACGGCCTGGTCGATGCTCGCCTCGGCAGCGTCCGGGTGGACGAGCAGGTCGAAGATCGCGTAGTAGAAGGCCCCTTGGCCGTAGGTCGCCACAACCTGGCCGATCCCTGCGCGGTCGGCGTCGAGCGGGATGACGAAGACGTCCCCGAGCTCGAGACGGGCCTTCACGCTCGCGCCTCCCTCACCCCAGGCACCTGCCTGATCGTATGGCACTGATGACAGGGCGCCGAACGCCGGTCACACCGCGCTTCGGCTCTGCTGTCACCGGGCACCGGTGAAAGCAAGGGGCCCAGCACCGTGTGCTGGGCCCCTGCGGACAACGTCTCCATCGTAGGAGACGCGCGCGGGATTACACTAGTGGGCGGCCTCGTAGGCTGCCCGCACCTCGGCGGAGATACGGCCGCGGCTCGAGATCTCGATACCCTTGGACTTCGCCCAGTCGCGGATCGCCTGAGCGTCAGAGGTCGCTGCGGCACGCCGACGGCCACGGCCTGCGCGCCCAGTCTTGCGGGCCGAACCGACCCACACGCCGATCGCGTCGCGCAGCTTGGCTGCATTTGCTGTCGTCAGGTCGATCTCGTAGGTCGTCCCGTCGAGGCCAAAGGTGACCGTCTCGTCCGCCGAGCCACCATCGAGGTCATCGACCAGCAGCGTCACGTGTTTCTGTGCCATCGTCATCTCCATCGGGTCAGAGAACTTTGCTTACGAACGCAGATCATCACACGGTCTGACCAACTAGTCAAATGATCGGACGGAGTTTCGTGGCACGTCGCGTCAATTTCGCAGGACGACCCCGCGTGCAGCGCGGCTTTGGACCGGCAGCGGCCCAGCCAATCTCACCGGTGACGCGACGACGATTGCGGCCGGCGGGCTCGGCACGCACACGACAAGAGATTGGCACGCCGCCGAGAACCGCTGCGCACCGCCGGCACCGCCCGATCACTGGGCCAACGGTTTCACCAGGGGGAACAGGATCGTGTCGCGGATGCCCCTGCCGGTGAGCGCGATGAGCAGCCTGTCGATGCCCATGCCCATCCCACCGGACGGTGGCATCGCGTACTCCATTGCTGTGAGGAAGTCCTCGTCGACGGTCATCGCATCAGTGTCGCCACCAGCGGCGAGCAACGCCTGCGCCTCGAAACGTTCGCGTTGCACCACCGGGTCGACGAGCTCGGAGTAGGCGGTGGCTGTCTCGACACCACGCACGTACAGGTCCCACTTCTCGACCACACCACTGATGCTGCGGTGGTCACGGGTCAGAGGCGAGGTCTGCACCGGGAAGTCACGTACGTAGGTCGGCGCCCACAACGTCGTGGCGACATGGTGCTCCCACAGTTCCTCAACCATCTTCCCGTGGTTTCGCTGCGCTGGGGGCAGCTCGATCCCGGCGCTGGTCATCAGGTGCGCAAGGGTCTGGTCGGCAGTCGTCGGCGTGATCTGCTCACCAAGGGCCTGCGACAACGACCCGTACATCGACAGCGTCGCCCACGTGCCGCCCAGGTCGTATTCGGTACCGTCGGCAAGACGCACAGTGGTGGTGCCCAGCGTCTCGCGCGCAGCGGTCTGGACGAGGTCTGTGGTGAGTTCGGCCATCGTGTCGTAGTCACCATAGGCCTGGTATGCCTCGAGCATCGAGAACTCAGGCGAGTGCGTGGAGTCCACACCCTCGTTGCGGAAGTTCCGGTTGATCTCGAATACACGTTCGACTCCGCCGACCGCAGCACGCTTGAGAAACAGCTCGGGGGCGATCCGCAGGAACAGCGGGATGTCGAACGCGTTCATGTGCGTGCCGAACTGGCGCGCCGCGGCACCCTCTGGGCGCACCTGCAGGATCGGAGTCTCGACCTCCAGATACCCCCGGCGGTGCAGGTTGTCGCGCAACGAACGCACGACACCCGCCCGTAGGCGCACCATGTCACGCGCCTCGGCGTTGACGACGAGGTCGACATAGCGTTGACGCACCCTCACCTCGTCGCTGAGCACAGCACCGTCGAACAGATTCGGCAACGGGCGCAACGCCTTCGCTGCGATCCGCCAGTCGTCAGCAAGCACAGACAGCTCTCCACGCCGCGAGGCAATGACCCGGCCGTGGACATACAGATGGTCACCGAGGTCGACGTCTGACTTGAACTCGGCAAGACGCTGGGGACCAACCTTGTCTGAAGAGATCATCGCCTGGAGCCGGCTGCCGGCACCGTCGGTGAGCACCGCGAAGCACAGCCCACCGGCGATCCGCACAAAGACCACACGCCCGGCGACACCGACAACCTCAGAGGTCTCCACACCGGCGGGCAAGTCTGGATAGGCGGCGCGCACCTGGGCGATCGACCGGGTCACTGGTACCGACACCGGATAGGGCTCAACCCCGGCGGCCAGGAGCCGTGCCCGTTTCTCGCGCCGGATCCGGATCTGCTCGGGGGTCGCCTCGGGTGTGCCGTCAAGTTCGCTCACCCGCGAAATCTTAACCGAGTACGCGACGTCCGGTGACGCCAGGGCGGCCAGAGGGCCGAACCTGCGCGCACGCTCGCCCCACCGCGCGGCGCACATGGCAGCGCCCGTACGACAAGATGCTAGTCGTGGACTTCATGACTGGAGCCAACGAGATCTAGAACTGCGTTGTCAATCAGGCGCGTCGCACCCAACCGTCCGGCGAGCACGAGCCGTGCCGGACCGTGGGCGTCACGGGCGAGCGGAGCGAACGCGTCGTCGACGAGCGCGACATAGTCGACGACGTCAACTGCGCCGGCGAGCACCTCATGGGCCGCGGCGACGACAGCGCCAGCCTCAGCCCCGTCGGCTGCTGCCTGGCGCCCGGCGCACAGGGCCTGCCACAGCCCAGCCGCGCGCCGCCGGTCCGCCGGCGACAGGTAGGCGTTGCGGCTCGAGCGCGCCAGGCCGTCGTCCTCACGTACCGTGGGGACCTCGACGACGTCCACCGCAAAGTCAAGGTCACGGACCATCGCCCGCACCAGCGCGAGCTGTTGGGCGTCTTTGCTCCCGAACACCGCCACGTGCGGCGCCGTGCGCGCCAGGAGCTTGGCGACGACGGTGAGGACCCCGTCGAAGTGCCCAGGGCGCACCACCCCCTCGAGGACGTCCCCGACAGGCCCCGCGGCAACCTGCACCTGCGGCGGGCCCGTGGGGTACATCTGGTTCAGCGACGGGGCGTACACGACGTCGTCGCCGTGCATGAGCGGGGCCAGCGCGGCAAGGTCGCCAGCAAGGTCCCGCGGGTACTGCTCAAGGTCCTCGTCGGGGCCGAACTGCAACGGGTTGACGAAGATCGTCACCACGACGTGGTCCGCGAGCCCCGACGCCCGCCGGACCAGCTCCAGGTGCCCGTCGTGCAACGAACCCATGGTCATCACGACCGCCCGGCGCCCGTCGTGCTCGCCCAGCGCGGCGGCAAGGGCGTGGGCGTCTTGGACGAGCCTCATCGTTCCTCCAGCTCTTCGAGCAGCTGCTCGGCTTGGGTTGCGGTGACCAGCCCAGCGGCCAGGGCCCGCACCGTCGCCGACCGTGCCATGACCCTGTAGGCCGCGACCTGGTCAACAGCCCCGGTGCGGCAGGCCCATGCGGTGAGCTCGGCCAGGTGGTGGGTGATCGCGGCGACGTCGGCGCGCCGCACCGGTCCGGTCAGCGCCGCGATGGCGCCGGCACGCGGCTCGCCGGCCGGCGCCCCTGGGGGTGAGGCTTGGCGCAGCGCCGAGTCCAGCGCGACCTCCAGCAGGGGCCGCAGGGCCGTGCCAGCGTCGGCGACACCGGCCGCCGCGAGCGCCTGCGCCGCTTGGGCGACAAGGACGACGAGGTGGTTGGCCCCGTGGGCCAGCGCCGCGTGGTACAGCCCGCGGTGCTCCTCGGCGACGAGCACCGGTTCACCACCGAGCTCGACGACGAGGGCCTGGCCGATCGGGGCGAACGGTCCGGCGGCGGTGACGGCGAACGTCGTCGCCTCCAGCCGGGCCAGGTCCAGCGACGTGCCGGTGAACATCATCGCCGGGTGCAGGGCCAGCCCGATGGCCCCAGCGGCGGTCGCCGGCGCGAGCACGTCGACCCCGAAGCGGCCTGCGGTGTGCACGACGAGCTGGCCCATCTGCCACGCCCCCAGCTCGCCCAGCCCTGCCACGAGCGGGGCCAGGGCGTCGTCGGGGACGGTGAGCAGCACAAGCTCGGCCCGGCGCACGACCTCGTCGGTGTCGAGCACCGGCACCCCCGGCAGCAAGGCGTCGGCCCGTTCGCGTGACTGGCGCGAGACGGCCGAGACCCCGACGACGGGGTGGCCAGCCGCGCGCAGCGCCGACCCGAGCACCGCCCCGACCCGTCCGGTGCCCACAACTCCCACCCCCAGCCGCGGCGCGGTCGTCGTCATACCCCCTCCTGCGCTGTGTGCCCCGGTGCGAGCCACTGCTCAGGTCCGGCGGCTGCGCGGGCTTGTCGTGCCCGCACCGCCTGGGCGTGCAGCAACGTCGCGGCGACCTGCGCGTCCAGGTGCGCGACGGCTGGGGTCACCGGGCCGGGGGTCGAGTGCAGCTCGAACGAGGCCAGGCCCAGCGCCCGTTGCACCGGGCCTTGGGCCACGGCCAGCGACTGGGTCCGTTCGTGCGGCACGACGACGACCTGGCGCCAGAACCGCCCCGACCGTGCGATGAGCGCACGGTCGGTGACCAGCACCCCGTGCCGGCGCCAGGCGAGCGGGTCGACGAACACCGCACGCCGCGGCGCCGGGGTGAACCCCCCGTCGGTGCCGGTGCCTGTCAACGCCGCGTCGATCGTCGCAACAGGGTCGTCGACGCCCAGGTCGGGCAGCACCAGCCACAACGCTGTGCGCACCTGCTCACGTGTGGCGACCGGGTGCAGCACCGAGGCACGCTCAGCCTGGACCTCTTCACGGCTGTACCCGGCGACGTTCATCCGCACCCGCCACCACCCGGGCCCGCGCCACAACGGCCCCTGGCGGATGCTCACCGCCTGCACCCGGCCCGGGGGGACGGTCTGCGCACGCGACTCGGTGAGCCCGTGGTGCAACCTGATCCCGTCCGGTGACGTCGCCGCCCGGAAGAACGCCGCGCCGTTGACCTGTGCCCACACCGCCCCGAACGCACCGATGAGGACGGGGATGACGATGATGATCCCCCCCGGTTCCTTTGTCACCACCGAGACCGCGACCGCCACGGCGCACCCGACGACCGCCCACACCGCCGCGGCCGAGAGCATGACCGACCCGACGAGCCGGCCCACAGGCACGTCGTAGACCTGCCGTTCAGGCGCGGTGGCAAACCCAGGGCGGGTGCCTTCAGCTTGCGCGGCAGCTGCCGGCGGACGTGCGAGCCCCGCCGCGAGCGCCAACAGCTCGGCGCGCAACGCCTGGGCCTCACCGTCGCGCAAGAACGCCAACGACACCGCCGACCCTGAACCCCCCGCGACCTCCAGCCGCAGCTCAGACAACCCGAACAGCTGGGCGAGCAGGGGCCGTACGACGTCCACGGCCTGCAACCGGTCCAGCCGGGCCTGGCGCTGCTGGCGGAACAGCACCCC
>WRCL01000108.1 GCA_009783975.1 Micrococcales bacterium | reverse complement strand
CGACGCCACCAGCACCTCGTCGGACCGTCGGCTCAGTCGCTGGCGACGCAGTCTGCGAGCTGTGCAACGTCCAAGCAGGGACCAGTCTGCCCGCGGCATCCATCCGGTAGAGTCCGAGATCGGGCGTGCCGTGCATGAATCGCGTCGCAGACAGCCGACACACCGACCACCGCCACACGAGACCTGGCTGATCGGCGGTGGAGCGGTGCGCATGTCACGCCCGGAGGATCCACAACAGGTGACCACAGTTGCTTCGAGTGCTTGACAAGCCTCTCAAGCCTTACCTAGGTTACCGGCGTAGCCGAGATTCCTCGGATGACCTGGATCACAAGGAGGCCCGACATGCGCACGATCGGTAGACGACTCACTGCGGCCGGCCTCGCTGTCGCACTGCTGGTGGGCGGAGCAGTCGCGTTCGCCCCAGCCGCCACCGCTGACTCGCGGTGCAGCACGAGCAACCACACCCACGGCGCCCTCTGGTGGAAGCGCACCGATGTGTTTCTCTCGAAACAACACATGGGTTCCAATGTGCCCAAAGAACGGAGATACGCGTACCTGCACACCAACTCCGACTACAAGGGCTGCGCTTCCTAGTGGCTAGCACACACGCCATCAGGATGCCGACTGGGACCCGGCTTCTCGCCGTCCTTGTCGGCATCTTGCTGGTTTCCGGCTGCTCTGGAGCCTCCGATGATGTGTCCGACCCGTCGCTGGACGCTGCCACCGACGAGCCGGCCGAGATCCCCTGGACCGACGAGGAACAGTCCGTGCTGTTCGGCTGCGCGTCGGAGAAACTCGGGTACACACTGACCGCCGAGCTCTACAACGCTCCTGTCGAGGACGACGACGGGATCACCAACACCGAGCCGGAGTGGGAGGCGCAGCGGCAGGTCCGCGCCTACCTCCAGTGCATGTTCGAACAGTACCCGGACAAGGTCGCCGAAGACCCGGCCGCGGAGATCCTGTACCACTTCGCCTTCGCCATCGGCCCTGATGGTAACCAGCTGGTCGACGACCCGCTCGCCCCGTGGCCCGGGAAGGACAACCTTCCGTGATGGGGACCACCGCTTCTCGGCCCGCTCTGGCGGTGCTCATCGCGGTCGCTCTCGCCGGGTGCGCGACATACGGGACGGCCGAACCGTCGCCCACGCTGTACACCGCCAGCCCGGCGGACGAGCCCTGGACTGACGAGGAACAGCAGACGCTGTTCGCCTGCGTGTCAGACAAGCTCGGTTACACCCTGACGGAAGAGTACTTCAACGCGCCCCCAGCGACCGGTGCAGAAGAAGAATGGGAAGCCCAGAGAATGGGCCGGGCCTATTACCAATGCATTTTTGAGAACTACCCAGACAGTGTGGCAGACCACCCGGCCCGGGAAATGATGTATCTCATGGCCTACGCCCTGGACGTCAACCACAACCCTGTGATGGACGACCCGCTCGCTCCCTGGCCAGGAAAGTAAGGAATGTCTGCGACAATGACAGCCATCACTCGTCGGCCGCTGCTCGCGGTGCTCACCGCCGTGGCCCTGGCTGGGTGCACGGCCAACAGCGGGGCCGAACCCTCGCCGACGGTGCACACCGCCAGCCCGCTGGCGCCGTACCTGTCGCTGCTCGCGCTCGACGCCGACGCCCAGGCCCAGATCACCAGGCACGCCAACGACCTTATCGCCGCGTGCATGAAAGACCAGGGGTTCACCTACGACCAGCCGTACGTCCCCGACCGGCCGGTGCTCGGCAGCGACGACATGGACCCCGTGCAGTGGGCGTCGGTCCACGGGTACGCGATCGCCACTGGCGAGCTCGTCGTGCCCGCGCCAGAGGCTGTGCACCGCTCGGCGGCCGAGCAGGTGGCGTACGACGCGGCGCTGTACGGAACCGGGACCGGCGACGGTGTCGCCTACGACTGGCGCCAAGAAGGCTGCATGGGCAGCGCCTACCACGAGGCCACCGGCGGCGCCGACGAGATCATGGCCGACGAACGGTACGCCGCACTGTTCGCCGCGATCGACGCCGTGACCACACAGGTCGGCGAGTCTGGCGAGGTCGCTGCGCTCAACGACGACTGGTCGCAGTGCATGGCTGGCACCAACCATCCTGGGTTCGTCTCGCCCCAGGCCGCCCAGGCGTCAGCCGAACAGGCCCTGGGCGCCGTCCTGGCCGAACAGCCCGACCCCTCCGACCTGGAACGGCTGCTGCGAACCGTCAGCCGCGACGAGATCGCCCTTGCCGTCGCCGACGCCACCTGCCAGCGCACGGTCGACTATCCAGCCCGGTACGACCAGCTGCTGTGGACCGCCCAGACGGCGCTCGTCGTCGACTACCGCGACGACCTCGAGGCCCTGGCGCTCGCCCAAGGCTGACAGCCTGGATCCACGCCGCCCCGAACCCTGCGGCAGGCAGGGGCCCAAGCCCGACGGCATCGGCCGCCGCATTCGTCACCGACGAAACGGCCGGCAACGCCCCTGGCGCCGCCCTGGCCTGTGGTCGTGCGACGATATCGGTGTGAACGAGGCTGATGTGCGCACGTGGGTCGGCTCGCGGTGTGGCGACGAGTACTTCTCCCCTGACGGGTTCGACGAGACGCTCGAGGTCCACCGGGTCGACCTCACCGGGTCGTTCGTCGTCGCGGCAATCGACGGGACCCGCGAGTTCGCTGGTGGCGTCGGCGGCGTCGGCTCGCCGTACCTGTCGTTCCTGCGGGCGCTGGTCAGGAGCACCACCGACCCACCATGGTGGTTCTACATCACCGAGGACGACAGTGGCCCGTCCGCCCTCGCGTGGGCACGGCCCCACGAAGGTGCGATCGGGTACCAGCTGTCGGTGTTCGAGACGGCACCTGCGCTCCAGGGCGGCGGGTCACAGCTCGGCCTGCTCAGCGCCGACGGGTCGTGGCTGCTGCTGCACGACTACATCCCGGGCAACAGCCTGGAGATCACCTTGTACGGCAGCCCGCTGCCCCTGGGCGACACGTGGCACGAGAAGGTGCGTGCCGCCGCTGTCGCGTCCGTCGAGCCGTTCGCTGTGCCGTCGGACGACCTGGACGTCCGCGCCGCCCAGCCGGCCCCCTTCGAGCCGGTGCAGCGGCTGGAGCACCTTGACGGCATCGTCGACTACCAGACCCGTCCAGCGTCGACCGCGGCGCAGGTCGCCGAGGTGTGCGCGCAGATCGCTGGTGGGGCCTGGGCGAGCGACTCACCTGCGGTCCGGCTCAGCGGAATCGACTGGCAGGTGCTTGACGTCTCGCGGGGCGAAGCCCGGCACTGGGCGTTGCTCCTGGCCGACCGGGTGGTCGCCGAGGGCCCGTACCACTACGTCCACCGCAAGACCACATGGGAGCGGTGCGCCCTGCGGCGTTGGCTGAACGACGATTTCTGCCGGTCTCTGGGCGAGCCGCTGACGTCGCGGGTTCTGGCCCTGAGCCGGGCAAACGAACCCAACCCGGTGTACGGCACCGCGGGTGGGAACCACACCACCGACCAGTTCTTCTTGCTGAGCATGAAAGAAGCCGCGGCGTACCTGGCGGGGCACAAGAACGTCGACTGGCGACGTTTCAAGAAACGCGCGCTGCCCCTGGCCGAGGCGGGGATGGTCACTAACGAAGACGGTGCGAGCACCTGGTGGTGGTTGCGCTCACCTGGGTACCGTCCCGTGTCCGCCGCAGCGGTCCGCCCTGATGGTGGCCTCTACGGCTACGGCGCCTCAGTCTCGTGGTCCGGCGGCGTCCGCCCAGCGTTCTGGCTCAACCTCGAACCGTGAGCGCGTGGGAACGGTAACGTGGGCCGGCGGGTCACAGTGGAGCCGCACCCGCAATCAGGGGGGTGCTACCGATCGCCGGCCCCCGCCGGAAGGAGCAGCCTCGTGGAAGCCATCGTCTTTGTTGGGATCACGGTCGCGACTGTCGTCCCCACCATCGCCATCACTGTTGGCGCGATATTCCTGGTCGTACGAATAGTCAAGAACGGCCAGGACGTCAAGATCGAGGACGGCGTTCCCGGTTCGTTCCAGGTGGTTCGGGTGTCGGCCTCAGATGAAGCCATGAACGGAACGATCGTTGGTGTCCTCTCTGCTCCCGGGATTGCGGCCCGCACTGCCCAGCGTCACGTGATTTTCCCCTCCGGGTGGGGTGGGCGGAACCGGCCTTCGGTTGGCACGGTCCTGCCGGTCGTCGTCGACCCGGCCGACCCGCGCCGGTTCAACATCCTGTGGCGCCACGTCCCGGACGCTGTGCAGGAAGCGGCCCAGATCGCCGCCCGCATGAACAGCCAGGGCGCAGCCCGCCCGGTCGCTGACCTGGGCAACGGCGAGTTCACCTGGCAGACGGCTGCGCACGACGACGCGATCGTCGTGGCCCAGTCCCACCTGTTCGCAGGTGCTCGGGCCGAGCCAGGCCAGGCCCGGGTCTTGTCGGCAGTGCGCACCGACGCGCATCGTCACCTCATCACCGTCGAGGTCCGTCGCGGCATGAACGACGCGCCGTACCACATCCAGGCGCGTGTCACCTGCGACACCCCCAGGTACGAACAGCTCTTCACCACCCCCGGGAATGTGCTGCCCGTGCTGGTCAGCCCCGCACATCCGCTCGCCGTCATCCCGGACACGTCCCGCCTCCCGCGCTGATCTGGTTTCTCGCTGGTCATTCCGTCGCCGCGGAGCGTGAGTTCGACAGCTTCGCGGTCAATTCGACAGCAAAACTGTCGAATTGACCGCCAAACTGTCGAACTCACGCTCCGGCGATCCTCCGCGCGCCCGGGCACGAGGGACAGGCTGTGGACATGAGCGGGGCCCCACCGCCTAGCCTGCGGGGGGCCCCTGGGGGTCGCTCATCGTGGTTGCCGGGACCACAGTCGGCGGGGATCATGTTGAGGGTCACCTGTCCTTCCTCTGGACCACTGTCCCCCGGAGCGGGACAGACTGGATTCGAACCAGCGCCTGGTGATATCCGTCCCCGTTCGTCGATGCCTCGGCGAGCGAGATGCTGAACATGGAGCAAGAGTCTCAGTGTGACGACGCTGCCTCTGCCGGTTGGGCTACCGCCCCACGGGTGGGGCGGACGGGATTCGAACCCGTACTGTCACGTCGGTGTCAGCCTCAGCCTCACTTTCAGCGTAGACTCGCACGTCCTGGTTTTCGCAGGACGCGCCTTCGGGGCGTACCCCAAAGAACATGGGTCAGGCGAAGAGGTAGTCGAAGACGGCCTTGGCCGGTTTGACGTCGACGACCTCGCGCTCGTTTGCTTTCTCACGTGCTTGGCGCACAGCGGCCTGGAGCTTCTCGACACGGTCGCGCAGCTCGTTGACGCGCGCAGCGGGCAGGGCACCGGAGAACTTCACGGTGGTCCAGGTGCCGACGGGCACGTCCTCGTAGTACATCTCGACCTGGGCCGGGTGGTGCTCGGTCGCCTCGGCCTTGACGTGGTTGCGCGGGGTTTTCTTGGTCCGCACGGTCCGGGCCGGCTCGGTGCGGTAGCAGTCGATCGACGGGTCGTAGGTCCACTCCTCGGCGGCGTCGAGCAGCGGCAGGTGCCCGACGAGCGTGTGGATGTCGACGAGGCGTTTTTCCAAGAAGAGCAGGTATGTCACCGGGACGTCAGCGAGCAGCACATGGCCGTCGACCTCGACGTCGGCGCGGGCCTCACCGTTGGCCCACTCCTTGGTGGCCGTGACGTCGAACGAGCGCGTCATCACCTGCGCGACACGGCGCAGCACCTCGTCGGCGCGTACCTGCACACGGGTCTGCTCGGGGGGCAGCGGCTCGCCGTCTTCGTCTTTGGGCTGGTAGGTGCGCGCGAGGCCGGTGAGCAGGCCCGTCTTCTGCAGCAGCTGGTACTGCTTGGTCAGCTCGGACTGCGACGAGGCCTTGACGCCCTTTTCTACCGCGATGATCTGGTTCAGCTTGGTCACCGCGCCACCGTACCAGCGTCGCCGGGCCAGACCCCACGGCTTTTCGGCTGACCAGCTCTGCGGTGGGGTTCGACGGCTGGCAGGTGAGGACTACCATTTCGCACAGCGCGACTGGCGAAGGGAAGCCCTGCGATGACGGTGAACACCCGACGGCTCGTCGCCGTGGTCCTGGCGACAGCGCTGCTGGCAGCCTGTGGTGGCTCGCAGGAGCCCAAGAGCGTCGTCACCGGCGAGCTCGGGCCGATCTCCCAGCGGCTGGCCGACCTCACCGACCGGTTCGACGACGACGTCAACGCCGCGCTGGCGACGATGGTCGAAGAGGCGATCGCCGCGTGCATGAAGGAGCAGGGTTTCGACTACACACCGCGGGGGTGGAACGCCTCGGACGTCGCCCAGCTCACCGACATGCCCGACCCGGCGTCGGCCGAGTACGCCGAGCTGTACGGGTATGGCATCACCACCACCGACGACGCGCCGAGGACGCTGACCCTCCCGGGGACCGACGACCCGCAGATGACCGACCCGGCGTACGTCGAAGCCCTCCAGGGCAAACCCGACGACGGCCCGGTGTGGAAACCTGGCGGCTGCTACGGGCAGATCATCGACCAGTTCGACACCTACCGCCTGCTGACCTCGACCGTGCTGCGCGACATCGCCCGATTCT
>WRCL01000107.1 GCA_009783975.1 Micrococcales bacterium | reverse complement strand
ATGAGAAGAAGGGTGGGGGGTGATGTGGGGCAGCTGAGCTTGGGGGTGGCGATCACTGTGCCGGGGATCTTGATGTTGTTGGCTGTGGTGGTCATGGCGGGGCGTGTGGCTGGTGCGAACGCGGCGGTGCAGGCTGCTGCGACCGAGGCTGCCCGTGCTGGGTCGATCTCACGGACCGCTGGTGAGGCGAAGGTGAGGGCTGAGGCTGCGGTGGCCACGACGTTGGGCTCTTCAGACATCGAGTGCGACAGCCCGACGGTCGATGTGGACGTGTCGGGGTTCACCGCACCGTTGGGCCAAGACGCCCACGTGAGTGTGGTCGTCGCGTGCACGGTTCCGTTGTCGACCCTGGTGGTCTTGGGCCAAGGTGACCGGACGATCACCGCGACTGCGACCTCTGTCATCGACCCGTACAGGAGCAGACAATGAAACACCACATCATCACGGTCCTGCTGCTTGGGTCCCTGGGAACCCTGCTCATGTCAGGGTGCAGCACTGGTTCTGGGCCGGCTGCCCCGACCAACAACAACACCCCCGACGCCGAGGCACCAGCCACCACTGCTCCGGTCGACCCCCTGGACACCACCGCGGACGAGGCGGTCGCCGCGTACCTGGCATACGTCGATGCGTACAACACAGTGGGGCACGATGGGTTCACGGAGTGGAGGAGTTTGGTCCGCTTCACGACCGACAAGGAGCACAATGGAATCTATGAGTCTTTCCCCTCTGTGGTCGAGTCTGGCGTGTACAAAATTGGCGACATGGTCGTCAGGAATCTCCGGGTGGTCGAGTATGCCGCTGAACCCCGAGGCTGGGAACAGGCGACTCTGCAAGGATGCCGGGACAACTCCACGGTGCAGATGGTGTACCCCGGGCGCGATCCGGTCACACCTCCCTCGTACATCGTGACTGTGACGATGACACGGTTCGTACCTCGCGACGACCGCGGGGAAGCGGTCACCTCTCCCGACCCGGTCGGCCTCGGCTGGTGGAGAACGAGCGACCAGTCGACCGATGAGACCCGGCCGTGCGGCCCAGATGGGATGGAACGATGAACAGGACGAGCACAGCGGCCCGGACTGGCCGAACCTCCCGCCGCTCACACCGAAAGAAAAGGACCATGACGAGAACAGGGCCTCCCTTCTTCGTCGCGATTCTTTTCCTCATGGTCCTTGTGGTCTCGTCGGCATCGTATGCGGACTCGCAATGGGATAGTGACTTCGAGGCAGACGGGTCGACCTCCGGAGGTGGCGGGGGTGGTGGCATTCCGTGTCCGAAATCCGAAAGACCCTTCTGATCCTGCCAAGAAAAAAGAGATCTGTACGAACGGGGATGGGTGGAAGTGGGACCGGTGGAACGCGTGTTTCAGGTCACCCACTGCGGGACTGCCATACAAAGACGAGCGTTTCGAACCGGGCGGCGAGTTGTGGGATCGAGCAGGCGCTGCGGGGCGCACCGACGGTGCCATATACCTGTGTCAGGAAGAGACATGTCTGCGAGGTGTCGAAACGGAATGCTTCGCTCAACGGATCCTCTGGGTGGGCCCCGCTGGGGTCTCCCCGCGCCAGTTGGCAGAGCGTGCCGTGACGTCGATGAGCCTGCAGGCCCCGGCTATCGGGATGACTGGAGGAACACCGCCGTCCCAGATGCAGTATGTGGGGATGTACGCGTGGATGTGGGCGGCAGACCCGGGGGATTCCACGACCGGGCCGATCACCCGAGAAGCCTCCGACGGTGGGACCACTGTCAGCGCGACCGCGGTGCTGGACAAGACGGTGTGGGCGATGGGTGATGGGGTCAGCGTGACGTGCTCGGGGGCCAACGCGGCTGGGACGCCGTTCGAAGCCAGGTACGCCGGGCTGCCGTCGCCGACGTGCGGGTACGTCTACACACGCACCTCGGCAAAAATGCCCCACGAGGAGTTCACTGTCACCGTGACCGCGCACTGGACCGTCAGGTGGTCCGGCGGCGGGCAGTCCGGGGTGATCATGGTCCAGGTGGACCGGGCGACCCAGAAACGCGTCGGCGAGATCCAGGGAATCTTGGTCCCAGGGCCCGGGAGCCGCAAGTGACGCGCCGGACCGACGACCGTGGCGGCACCGAGCTGTTCGTGCTGGTCACATTGTTTGCGATGCTGATCGCCTTGGGGCTGGTGGTCGACGGTGGCGGGTTGATGCGTGCCCAGGACGAGGCTGCGTGGTGCGCCCAGCAGGCTGCCCGGGCTGGGGTCACCCGGCTCGACCTGGCGCAGGCAGCGCTGGGCGACGCCCCGGTCCTAGATGGCCCGGCAGCGGTGGCCACCGCCCTGCAGGTCGTGGCGGCGGCCGGCATGGAAGGCACTGCCGTTGTCAATGCTGACGGCAGCCTGACGGTGACGTGCACGACTGAGTACCGGCCGGTCGTGGCTGTGTGGGACGGTGCGCCGTCGTGGCATATCACCCAGGAGGCCACCGCCCGCCCGATCCGCGGCGTCAGCGCTGCGGAGCCGTGACAGCGCGGCCGTGTTGCCCCGTCCCCGATCATGAGAGAAATCCGTCGGGGATGAAGATCGTCGCCGACCCACCAGTATCGACGAGGCCATGCACCGAATCCCGACCTTCGCGTCCCGGCCCGACCTTCGCGTCCCGGCGGCGGGGCGCAGCCGGGTCGGGCCGAGCGGTGGACATGGCCTAGAGTGGCGCCATGTCCACCCCCTGGCGCGACGAGGTCGCGCGTGTAGCGGCGTTGGCCCGCATCGACCTGGTGCCTGACGAGCTGGACCGGTTGGCTGGTGAGCTGGAAGTCATCGTCGAGGCGGTCGCGAAGGTCTCGCAGGTTGCCACGCCTGACGTCCCGGCGACGAGCCACCCGGTGCCGCTGTCCAACGTGTTCCGCGAGGATGTGCCTGTCGCGCCGCTGGACCGTGACGAGGTCCTCGCGGCGGCGCCCGAGGCTGCTGAGGGCAAGTTCGTCGTACCGCAGATCTTGGGGGAGGACGCCTGATGGACGACCTGGTCCGCATGTCAGCGACCGCGCTGGCCGACGCCCTGACCAGCAGGCACGTCAGCAGCGTCGAAGCCACGCAGGCGCACCTGGCCCGTATCGCCGCGGTCGACCCGGCGGTGCACGCCTACCTGCACGTGTGCGGCGACGACGCCCTGGCCACCGCCGCGGCCGTCGACCAGGCGCGCGCCGCCGGGGACGACCTGCACCCGCTGGCCGGGGTGCCCATCGCCGTGAAGGACGTCGTGGTCACGCGCGGGGTGCCGACGACCGCCGGCTCGCGGATCCTGCAGGGCTGGGTGCCCCCGTACGACGCGACGCTGGTGACCCGGATCAAGGCCGCGGGCCTGCCGATCCTGGGCAAGACGAACATGGACGAGTTCGCCATGGGCTCGTCCACCGAGCACTCCGGCTACGGCGACACGCACAACCCGTGGGACCTCGACCGCATCCCTGGGGGGTCAGGTGGGGGGTCGGCGGCCGCGGTCGGCGCGTACGAGGCGCCGCTGGCGATCGGCACCGACACCGGTGGGTCCATCCGCCAGCCTGCCGCGGTCACCGGGACTGTCGGCGCCAAACCCACCTACGGGTCGGTCTCGCGGTACGGGCTCATCGCGTTGGCCTCGTCGCTGGACCAGGCCGGGCCGGTCACACGCACCGTGCTCGACGCCGCGCGGCTGCACGAGCTCATCGGTGGGCACGACCCGCTGGACTCCACGTCCCTGGCCGAACCGGTGCCTGACCTGGTCGCTGCTGCTCGCCGTGGCGCGACCGGCGACCTGGCGGGGTTGCGCGTCGGGGTGGTCACCGAGCTGGGCGGTGAGGGGTACCAACCTGGTGTCCTGGCGCGGTTCGGTGAGGCCTTGGACCTGCTCACCGACGCCGGCGCGCAGGTCGTCGAAGTCTCCTGCCCGCACTTCGAGTACGCCCTGGCCGCGTACTACCTGATCTTGCCGGCCGAGGCCAGCAGCAACCTCGCCAAGTTCGACGGGATGCGTTACGGGTTGCGCGTCGAACCGGCGGATGGTCCGGTCACCGCCGAACGGGTCATGGCCGCCACGCGCGGGCAAGGTTTTGGCGACGAGGTCAAACGACGCATCATCTTGGGCACATACGCGTTGTCCGCAGGGTATTACGACGCCTACTACGGTTCGGCACAAAAAGTCCGGACATTGATCCAGCGTGACTTTGCCGCGGCGTTCACCCGCGCGGACGTCCTGGTTTCCCCGACAGCGCCGACCACGGCGTTCCGGCTCGGGGAAAAGCTCGACGACCCGCTGTCGATGTACCTCAACGACGTCGCCACGATCCCAGCGAACCTTGCCGGGGTCCCGGGGATCTCGGTCCCGGCAGGCCTGGGTGACGACGGTTTGCCTGTCGGTTTCCAGGTGCTCGCCCCGGTCCGCGCCGACGACCGTCTGTACCGGGTGGGCGCCGCACTCGAAGCCGCCCTGGAAACCCGCTGGGGCGGCCCGCTGCTCGCCCAGGCACCTGAGCTGGAGGTGGCACAGTGAGCGCCCTGGTGGACTACGACGACGCGGTGCGCCGCTACGACCCGGTGCTGGGCATCGAGGTGCATGTTGAGCTCGGCACCCGCACGAAGATGTTCGACGGGGCTGAGCAGTCGTTCGGTGCCGAGCCGAACACGCAGGTCACCCCGGTCTCCCTGGGCCTGCCCGGGGCGCTTCCGGCGGTCAACGGCACCGCCGTGGAGTACGCGGTGCGCATCGGCCTGGCGATGAACTGCCAGATCGCCACCTCGTGCCGCTTCGCCCGCAAGAACTATTTCTACCCTGACGTCCCCAAGAACTTCCAGACCTCCCAGTACGACGAGCCCATTGCTTCGGGTGGTTGGGTCGACGTCGAGCTCGAAGACGGCACGGTGTTCCGCGTCCTCATCGAGCGCGCCCACATGGAAGAAGACGCAGGGAAGAACACCCACGTCGGCGGTGAAGGCGGCCGAATCCATGGTGCGGACTATTCTTTGGTCGACTACAACCGTGCGGGCGTCCCGTTGGTCGAGATCGTCACAAAACCCATCGAAGGCGCCGGGGACCGGGCGCCCGAGGTTGCCCGCGCCTATGTGCAGACCTTGCGGGACATGTTCCGCGCACTGGGTGTGTCCGAAGCCCGGATGGAACGCGGGAACGTCCGCGCCGACGTCAACGTCTCTTTGCGTCCGTCGCCGGACGCACCGTTGGGCACCCGCACCGAGACGAAGAACGTCAACTCGTTCCGTGCCGTCGAACGGGCCGTCCGCCACGAGATCAGCCGGCAGGCCGCCGTGCTGGACGCCGGCGAGGTCGTCGTCCAAGAGACCCGCCACTGGCACGAAGACCGCGCGGTGACCTCCCCGGGCCGCATCAAGTCCGACGCCGAGGACTACCGCTACTTCCCCGAACCCGACCTGGTCCCGATCGTCCCAGACCCAGCATGGGTCGAGCAGATCCGTGCCAGCCTGCCCGAGCTGCCCGCCGCCCGCCGCCGGCGCCTGGCCACCGAGTGGGGGTACGCCGACGCCGAGATGCGTGACGTCGTCAACGCCGGTGCCGTCGAGCTCATCGAAGCGACCGTCGCCGCCGGCGTCACCCCCGCCGCCGCCCGCAAGTGGTGGATGGGCGAGCTGGCCCGCACCGCCAAAGACCGCGACACCGAGCTCGACGCCCTGCCGATCACCCCCGCCCAGATCGGCCAGCTCCAGCACCTGGTCGACGACGGCACGCTCACCGACAAGCTCGCCCGCCAGGTCCTCGAAGGCGTCCTCTCCGGTGAAGGCGACCCCGAACAGGTCGTCGCCGCTCGCGGCCTCGCGGTCGTCTCCGACGACGGCCCCCTGCTCGAGGCGATCGACGCAGCCCTGGCTGCCCAGCCCGATATCGCCGCGAAGATCCGCTCAGGCAACCTGGGCCCCGTCGGCGCGATCATCGGCGCCGTCATGAAAGCCACCCGCGGCCAAGCCGACGCCGCCCGCGTCCGCGAGCTCGTCGTCGAGCGCGTCACCAACACCTGACCGAGGAGGACCTGGTGGACAACCTCGTGCAACGCGTCGACGCCTGGCACCAGGCGTCGCAGCACAAGAAGATCATCAAAGCCGTCGAGAGTGTCCCCGCTGACCAGCGTGGCGACGAGCTCACAGGTCTGCTGGCCCGTGCGCGGATCAACACCGGGAACAACCGTGAGGCGTTGCGGTTGCTGGAGTCGCTCTCCCCGCAGGCCCAGAACACCTGGGTGTGGTGCTTCAGGATGGGTGTGGTCCTCGTCGAGCTTGAGTGCGGGCACGAGGCCGTCCCGTACCTGGAGCGCTGCCTGGCTCTCGGTGGACCCGCTGCCGACGTCGACCCGCTCTTGGCGCGAGCCCGTGACAACGTCGCCGAGCGCCACGCACACGTCGAGGAGGTGTGTGCCACAGTTGCTGGGCGTGTGCCCCCAGGACCCAGCCCCCAGGTGCTGCACCTGCTGTTCACGCAGGACGAAGGGTCGGCCCGCGCCGCCGTTGCCAACATCGAGGCCCACGGGTACTCCGTCGTCACGATCGGGTCGGCCAAGCACGCCGGTTTTCGAGGTATGGCAAGCCGGCGGTCGTGGGTTGTCGAGGCCGTCGACCATGATGTGCTGGTGAGCCCCGAGT